>CAIXQT010000045.1 GCA_903921665.1 uncultured Opitutia bacterium | reverse complement strand
GACTCCCTGTCCCGCTTCGGCGCCATCGGGCATATCGGCAAGCTCAACGGCCCCAAGGGCTGGCAGCTCCCGGTCGATCCGGTCGTCACGATGGAAGATTTCCGGATGGCCGTGCCGGAGGGCGCTTCGCCCAAGGTCTATCTGGCATCGGTTAATCTCCATGCCGACAAGGCTTCGCTTATTTGGTCCAAGCCACGGGTCGTGGTGAAAGGTAAGCCCGATATCGCCGTAGTCTTACCCGCGGGGAAACCCAGCGGGCCTGATCAGGTCATCGAAGTTCTTCTGCCGCATGGCCTCCCGAAGGGCGCGGAGTTCTTGGTCGAATGTCATCTGCCCAAGGAGGCTCCGGCCGAAGCCTGCGTCCAGGCCAGGGTGACGACTGCTCCGCCCCCGGCCTCAAGCCGCTTCGTCCCGACCGGCGCTCCGATCAATAAGAAGAAAGGGGGAATGTGGAGCGACGGCGAAGGGGCGATGGGTTTCAAGGCGCCCTTGCTGGCGACCGAAGGCGGAGTCGCCCGTCAGGCACTCCTGCGCTCGGCGCAGGCGTTCCGAGAACTCTTCCCGGCCGCGCTTTGCTATGCCAGCGTCGTGCCGGTCGATGAAGTGGTCACGCTGACCTTGTTCTATCGCGAGGACGATGCCCTGCGTCGGCTCATGCTGGATGACGCCGCTGCCGCCGAGCTTGACCGTCTCTGGTCCGACCTGCGTTTCATCAGCCAGGACGCGCTCCTGCAGGTGGAGTCGTTCGAGTCTCTTTATCAATTCGCGACGCAGGACGCCAACCCTAAGGCCTTCGAGCCACTGCGTGAGCCGATCAAGCGTCGCGCCGCGGAGTTCCAGCAGGAGCTCCTCGCCGCCGAGCCTAAGCACGTCGACGCCGTCGTGCGCCTCGCCGCCGACGCCTGGCGTCGTCCCCTCAGGGAAGGAGAGGCCGAACAGCTCCGCACCCTTTACCAAGACCTCCGCAAGCAGGAGCTGCCTCATGATCTCGCCGTCCGCCGGCTGATCGCCCGGGTGCTGATCTCTTCGGCGTTCCTGTATCGCGGCGAGAAGGCTGTGGCCGGGGAGAAAGCCGCGCCCGTCAATGATTGGGAACTGGCCTCTCGCCTCAGCTTCTTCCTCTGGTCCTCCGCGCCTGACGCCGAACTCCGTGGGCTCGCCGCTTCGGGCAAGCTCCATGAACCCGAGGTCCTCGCGGCGCAGATGCGGCGTATGGTCAAGGATGCCAAGTCGGAGCGACTTGCCCGTGAGTTCGGCTGCCAATGGCTGCATGTGCGCGACGTCGCCACGCTCGATGAGAAGAGTGAGCGGCACTTCCCGACGTTCGTCTCCTTGCGCGGTGACATGCAAGATGAGGCCGAGCGCTTCTTCGCCGACCTGTTCCAGCAGGACCGCCCCGTGCTTTCGCTGATCAATGCCGACCACGTCTTCGTGAACGGCCCGTTGGCCCGCCATTACGGCCTCAAGTTGACTGGCGAGGGCTGGCAACGTGTCGATGGCGTCCGCGCGCAGGGCCGCGGCGGCGTCCTGGCCTTCGCCGCCACGCTTGCCAAGCAGAGCGGGGCTTCGCGTACCAGCCCCATCCTGCGAGGGAACTGGCTCAGCGAAGTGCTGCTGGGTGAGAAGCTCCCGCGTCCGCCCAAAGACGTGCCGATCCTACCTGAGACCGCGCCGCAAGGCCTGACCGAACGCCAGCTCATCGAGAAGCACAGCAGCGATCCGGCGTGCGCGCGATGCCATCAGCGAGTGGACCCGTTCGGTTTCGCTTTGGAAGGCTTCGACGCCATCGGCCGGGCCCGCTCCAAAGATGCGGCCGGCCTGGAAATCGATACCCGCACCGTGCTCCCGGGAGGCGTGGCGGTCGATGGCCTGAACGGCCTGCGGGACTATCTGCTCACGCGCCGCCAAGATGACTTCCTGCGCCAGTTCAGCCGCAAGCTGCTCGGGTATGCGCTCGGTCGGGCCGTGCAGCTCTCCGACAAGCCTCTCCTCGACGCCATGGTCGCCCGGCTGAAGGACGGCGAAGGGCGCGTCGGCGGCGCGCTCGAACTCATCGTGCTCAGCCCCCAGTTCCGCGAGGTGCGCGGGCGCGATTTCAAGACGAACCACTGATTTTATGAATAAGCACCAATTCAGCCGACGGACCTTCCTGCGAGGCATGGGCGTCACCATGGCGTTGCCGTGGCTCGAGTCCGCCAACGTCTGGGGCGATGAGCCCAAGAAGAACCGACCGGCCAGCGAGGCGCCCGTGCGTGTCGCCGCGCTCTTCTCGGGCAACGGGTTCCACTCAAAGGAATGGTGGGCGAAAGGGGAGGGCAAGGCCATGGAGCTCGGCCAGGTGCTCGCGCCGCTGAATGATTTCCGGACCAAGCTCCTCTTCGTCAAGGGCCTCTACCACGAGGAAGCACGCAAGGGTAACATCCACAGCTCGCAGACCGGCAATCTCCTCTCCGGCGCCCCGATCACCTCGGGTGGCGAGATTCGTTCCGGCACCAGCTTCGACCAGCTCGTCGCGCAGAGCTATGGCCGTTCGACCAAGGTCCCCAGCCTCGTCCTCGCATGCGAGCGCTCCTTCCCGGGCGTGCACAAGAACTACTCGATGCTGTATAGCTCCCATATCTCGTGGAGCTCGCCGACGACCCCGACGCCGCTGGAGATCTATCCCGCGCTGGCGTTCGACCGCCTTTTCAAGGACGCCGCTTCGCCCGGCGACCGCAGCGTCCTCGACGCCGTGCTGAACGACGCCGGCGACCTCCGCCGCAACGTCAGCCAGGCCGACCGTCAGAAGCTCGACGAGTACCTCGATTCCGTGCGTGATGTCGAGAAGCGCATCGAATCCGCCGGCCGGCGCGGCGAGCTGCAGGGCTGGCGCCCGACGCTCGACAAGCCGAACATCAAGCGCCCGGCGGACGGGATTCCGCAGGATATCGCGGAACACATGCGCCTCATGTGCGACATCATGGTGCTTGGCTTCCAGACCGACACCACCCGCGTGACCACGCTCAAGCTGAACAACGACCACAGCGCGCTGCGCTTCCCCCATATCAAGTCCGACCAGCAGCCTGGCAACGGCATCGACTACATGATACACCATCTCCTGTCGCACTCCGACGGCAAGGATTGGCTCAAGATCAACCAGTTCTTCATGGAGCAGGTCGCCTACCTGGCGCGAAAGATGGATGCCATCCAGGAGGGCCCACGCACCTTGCTCGATAACACCATGCTCGTGTATTGCTCCAGCATGATGGCCGGGGCGAAGCACGACAACGACCAGCTCCCCGTCATCCTTCTCGGCGGGGCTGGCGGCCGGATCCAGGGGGGCCGCGTGCTCGATTACACGGGCAAGCCCGATCGTCAGCTTTGCCGCCTGTTCATGTCGATGATGGAAAAGGTCGACGTCCGCCCGAAGACCTTCGGTGACGCTAAGCAGATGCTCCAGGAAGTCTGAGCCGCCGAAGTTTGCTGACGGATAGGCGAAGGCGGACATGCTTGCCTCATGCCAGTAGCCCCATCCGCCTCGCCCCAGCCCGCGACCTCGCTGGTACCGATGCTGGTGGGGGAGGTGAAGGTCGTCGGGTCTTTGCCCTCCGGGCCGGTGCTGCTTTGCGGGAATCATGTCAGCTATCGTGACGTCTTCCTGTTCGGGATGGTCCGCTCATCGGCCCGTCTGCTCGTGCACCCGTTGGTGTTCTCGTTCCCGTTCCTGAAGAAGTACGCGCTGCGCTGGGGCTTCGTGCAGGTCTCGATCGACGACGCGGTGGCGTTGCTGAAGCAGGGTGAGACCGTAGGCATCTGTCCGACCGGCCTCGTCGAGGCCTTGGGCGAGGCCGAGCTGCCGTTCAAGACCGGGGCGGTACGTATCGCCCAGCAGGCCGGGGTACCGATGGTCCCGGTGTATTTCCATTATGGCAATTATCCCGGCCGCTGGGTGACGCCGTTCTCGATCACCGTGCAGAACATGATCCTGTTCTGCCTCTGGCCTTTCTACCGGCGCGGCGTCACGATCGTCGTCGGCGCTCCGATAGACCCCGTCGGCGAGGTAAGGGATCGGACCAGGGAGCTGAAGGCGGCGGTGGATGCGTTGAAGCCGAAGATGAGAGTATAGAGTATCGAGTATGGAGTATAGGGTAGGGGATGGGGGAGTGGGCCAGGCGCTGCCTGCTTAAGGTCCGTCGTTCTATCGATAGGTCTTTGGTTTGCCTCGCCTGCGCGGAGAGGAAGACTCCGGTCATGCGTACCCCCGTCCTGGCTCTAAGCTTCTTACTATCCGTCTGCGGCTTCGCCGCCGACTCCGTCCTCGCCCCGTTCGTGCAGCGCGAAGAGCTCGCCGGCGCCGTGGCGCTCGTCGCGAACAAGGCCAAGATCCTGGACGTGACCACCGTCGGCTTCGCTGACCTCGAAGCGAAGAAGCCCATGCAGGCCGACGCCGTCTTCTGGATCGCCTCGCAGTCCAAGGGTATCACCGCCGCGGCGGTCATGATGCTCGTCGACGAAGGTAAGCTCTCGCTGGACGATCCGGTCGAGAAGTACCTGCCGGAGTTCAAGGATCAGAAGGTCGCCGCGGGCAAGGAAGCACCGGTGGCCCGCGCGCGTTCGATCACGATCCGCGACCTGCTTTCGCACGTCAGCGGCATGCCGTTCAAATCCGAGGAAGAGAAGCCCACGCTCGACGCCTTGCCGCTCGCCGCCGCGGTGAAGTCCTATGCCAAGATCCCGCTCGTGACGCAGCCCGGCGCCAAGTACCAGTATTCCAACGCCGGCATCAACACCGCCGCGCGCGTCCTCGAGGTCGTCAGCGGCCAGTCCTACGAGGACTTCATGGACAAGCGACTGTTCGGCCCCCTTGGCATGAAGGACACCACCTTCTGGCCCAATGCCGAGCAGGTCTCGCGTCTCGCCAAGACCTATAAGCCTGACGCCTCGAAGAAGAAGCTCGCCCTCGGCGGCCTCGGCCAGCTGCAGGCGGACCTCACCGATCGCGCGCATCGTTTCCCCATGCCGGCCGGCGGCCTGTTCTCGACGGCCAAGGATGTCGCGACCTTCTGCCGCATGCTGCTCAACGGCGGCGAGCTCGACGGTCGCCGTTACCTCAGCGCAGCGGCCTTGAAGGAGCTGACTTCTCGCCAGACGCCTAAGGAGCTCAAGGAGAGCTACGGCCTCGGCCTCGCGGTCGGCCCGGATTTCTTCGGTCACGGCGGAGCGCAGGCCACGGGCATGGAAGTGCGTACCAAGGACGGCCTCGTGGTCGTCTGGATGGTCCAGCATCAGGGCTTCCCCGGCAAAGGCGGCCAAGCCCAGGGCGAATATAAGAAGTGGGCGGTCAAGGAGTTCGCGGGGAAGTGAGGGCCGAATCGATGGCGGAGGACAGATGACGGAGGGCAGATTTCCCGTCACCCGCCATCTGGGGCTGCCACCCGCCACCTGAGAGTGACTGCAACTAGGACAGCACGTGGTGCTGTCCCTACCTCTAATTCCGCCTCACTATTGACCTATTCCGCTCAATAGATGCGAAAGGGTTGAAGAGTGGACGGCGGGTCGGAACATCGGAGTCCATTCATCGTCTTACCTTTACCCATGAGAACCCCACCCCTCGCCGCCTTCGTGTTCGCGCTGCTGTCCGTCCTCGGACTGTCCGCGCAGAGCAAGGAGCCGGTCGCCAAGATCGTCCTGCCGCCGGAACCCGTCGCGCAGGCCGTCACGAAGAAGATCAACGTCCTCGACCTCTTCCGCGAAGGGAAGGCCGAGATGCACATCAACCCCAAGGCCGACATCAAGGACGATCCCAAGAACGTCTTCAAGTTCGAGCCTGACGGCTTATTCCACGTCAGCGGCAACGGCTACGGCGGAATCACCACCAATGACAGCTTCAAGGACTACCACCTCGTCATCGAGTTCAAGTGGGGTGACAAGACCTGGGGTAAGCGCGCCAAGGCCACGCGCGACAACGGCATCCTCGTGCACTGCTTCGGTCCGCAAGGCGCCGTGGGTGGCAGCTGGATGGCCAGCATCGAAGCCCAGATCATCGAAGGCGGGGTGGGCGATATCCTCGTCCTCGCGCCGAAGCTCGCCGACGGCACCGTGCTCGAGGCCTCCCTCAGCGCGGAAGTCGGACTCGACCGCGACAAGGAGAAGGTCTGGACCCCGGGCGCTCCCCGCCAGACCATGAAGGGCGGCCGCCTCAACTGGCAGAAGCGCGACGTCGACTGGAAGGACACGATCGGTTTCCGCGGCCGGGACGACGTCGAGTCTCCGATGGGCCAGTGGACCCGCTTCGAGGTCATCGCCAAGGGCGATACGCTCCAGTACTTCGTCAACGGCGTGAAGGTGAACGAAGCCTTCGAGTGCAAGCCCAGCCAGGGCCGTATCCTCCTGCAGGTCGAAGCCGCGGAGATGTTCGTCCGTCGCTTCGAGCTCTACCCGCTGGGTGGCTTCAAGGAGAAGTGGGGCGCCGCCAAGCCGGCCGGCCACGGCGACGGCGAGGAATTTCCCGCCTACGCCTATCGTCCGCGCTTCCTCGATCTCTCTCCGGAGCAGATCGCGCTGAACACCCCGAAGGCCAAGCTGCCACCGGGTTTTGAAATGGTCGTCGCCGCCACCTCTCCAATGGTAGCCAATCCCACCATGGGATGCGTCGATGACCAAGGTCGCCTGTTCGTAGGCGACTCCGCTGGCGTAAATTGGAGCCCGAAGAAGTTCGAGAGCGTCCTCCCTAATCGCATCCTCCTCCTGGAGGATCGCGACAAGGATGGCGTGTTCGAACGCAGCACCGTCTTCGCGGACAAGCTCGCTTATCCGAAGGGCGCCTACTTCCTGAACGGCAGCCTCTACGTGACCGACACCCCGGGCGTGTGGAAGCTCACCGATACCGATGGCGACGGCGTCGCCGACCAGCGCGAACTCCTCGTCGGCGGTTTCCAATGGACCGCCAACAGCGCGGACTGCCACGGCCCGCGCCTCCACCCCGACGGCCGCTTCTATTGGACGCACGGTCGCAAGGGACACACCATCAAGCAGAAGGACGGCACGCTCGTGCATGCCGGCCTCAACAGCGGTATCTGGTCGATGTTGCCCGACGGCTCCGACGTCCGCTGGCACTCGCTCGGCTGCGCCGACAACCCTACCGGCCTCGATTTCACGCCCACCGGCGAACTCATCGGGACCACCAACCTTTATTTCGGCAGCCCGCGCGTAGACACCCTCATGCAGTGGCAGCTCGGCGGCGTCTATGAGCGCCCCGACTTCCTGCGCATCATCGCCGACCTCCCGCGCACCCACGAGCGCATGCCCATCCTCCGCGAGCTCGGTCACATGGTGCCCAGCGGCTGCGCCTTCTGGAAGAACGCCAACGCCCTCGCCACCGACGGACATCCTTGGGCCGCCGATCCGGCCAACCTCCACCTGATGGTGACCATGTATAACTCGCAGAAGGTCTTGCGCTACGAGATGCAGAAAGAAGGCGCCACCTATCGCACCACCGAGCACGAATTCTTCACCGTCGACCGCAAGGGCGCGCACTTGACCGACGTCATGGAAGACCCGGATGGCTCGCTCATCGTCTTCGACACCGGCACCTGGTACTCGCATTGCCCGTCCAGCCTGCAGGGTTCGGCTAACGTCCCCGGCATGATCTACCGTATCCGCCGGACCGCGGAAGGGAAGGCCGCGCACGCCGCCGTGCTCGCCGCCCACAAGCCGCTCGAGCTCGCCAAGCCCAAGACCGACGCCGAGCTCCTCGCCCGGCTTTCTTCCGCCGACCAGTCCGAAGTCCGTCGCGGACTCGAAGGCCTGACCTTCCGCGAGACCAAGTCGTCCGCCGTCACTGAGGCCATCCGCGGCCTCCTCTCGCGCGAGGCTGACCTTGTGCTCGAGCATGCGATCCTCACCGCTGGCATGCGCCTGGCCGGTTTCACCGCCGCCGACCTCGCCACGGCCAAAGGTCAAGTCGCTCAGGCCCGTCTCCTGCGCATCGTCTCGCAGACCCGGACGAAGGAGTCCGACTACGGCGACGTCCTGAAGTTCGCGCTCAGTCAGGCGGATTCGGCAGACGCCTCGCTCGCTAAGAACGCTTACCTCGCGCTGATCAAGGCGCCTGACGCCGATCAGGTCCTGGCGCCCGTCTTCGAACAATGGCTCGCGCAGCCCGCTCCGTCCGCCACGCAGGTCGCCGCCATGGGCAAGTTCGCGAGCGCCCTCGCCGGCCAGCCTGGTGTCGCGAAGGGTATCGCCAAGATGCTCGCGCACGAGAAGGCCGCCGTCCGCCAGGCGGCGTTGCGCGCCATCTCAGCCCAACCCGGCAAGGTGAACGCCAAGGACTGGCTCGCACCGCTGGAAGCCCAGCTCGCCAAGGCCGCTTCGCCGCTCCTGCTCGACGCCATCGCCCGCGTGAAGGACAAGCGTTTCGACGCCGCGCTGAACGCCATCTCCGTCGACACCGCGAAACCTTCTTCACTCCGTCTCAAGGCCCTTCTCGCGCTTTCCAGCAGCGGCGAGGGCCTCAGCGAGCCGGCCTTCAAGCTGCTTACCGACCTGTTCGTCGATCCCGCCAGCCCCGGCTTGCGGATGGATGCCGCGCAGCGCCTGGCCAACACGAAGCTTACGCCGGCCCAGTGGGAGGCCTATCTCGCGCTCCTGCCGACGGCCGGCCCGCTCGAACAGAACGAACTCCTTGTCGCCCTCGCCTTGCCTCAGAACTACAAGGCCATCTCCAAGGACACCGGCAAGAAGATCGCCGTCGCGCTGAGCAAGTCGCCCATGCTTGGCACCTTCAGTCCTGACCTCGTGCGCAAGGCCTTCGGCTTCCTGCCGCGCGAAGTCTACGAAATCCTTGAGCCGTCGTTCGACGCCGCCCTCGCGGCCAACGACGCCAAGAAGGAGCGCCTCGCGCCCCTGGCCTTGGCCGCCGCGAAGAAGGGCGACCCTGTCGCCGGTCGTGCCGTCTACGAATCCGGCCGCGGCGCCTGCATCGCCTGCCACAAGATCGGGGACAAGGGCAACGAGCTTGGGCCGAACCTGAGCAAGATCGGCGGCATCCGCGCCGAACGCGAACTCGTCGAGAGCATCCTCTTCCCGGGCAACAGCATCGCCCGTGACTACGACCTCAACTCGTTCCAGCTGACCGATGGCTCCAGCGTGCTCGGCCTGATCAAGGCTCGTTCCGCGGAAGGCATCACCCTCAAGGAAGCTTCCGGTCAGGAGCGCCTGCTCCCGGCCGAAGGCGTCGCGTCTTCCACGCAGCTCACCACCAGCCTCATGCCCACCGGACTCGACGGCATGCTGGCCGAGAAGGACCTGATCGATCTCGTGGCTTACCTGCGTTCGCTGAAGTAAGCCGTGGCCCGGCCGGGCGGGAAAAGGTGCTATAACTTAGTTATAGGCCGAGGGGCTTGACCTCGCCTCCGCCGCCGTCATTTTTCGGTCAGCCCTTAGCTCGGGCGCTTACCCTTATGATTCAGGATGTCCTCATCCTTGGTGGCGGCACCGCAGGTTTCTTCATGGCCGCCAGCCTCAAGACGCATCACCCGTCCCTGCGTGTCCGGCTGGTGCGTAGTCCCGGCCTCGGCATCATCGGCGTGGGCGAGGGGAGCACCCCTGACCTCCTTAATTTCATCCACGGACATCTGCGCATCCCGCCAGCGGAGTTTTACCGGGCGGTAAAGCCGTCGCTGAAGCTCGGCATCAAGTTCCTGTGGGGAAAGCAGGATTACAACTATAGCTTCACCAGCGCCTTGCGCCTGCGTCTCGGCAAGTCGGATATGCCCATCGGTTTCGTGTGCGACGAGGCCATCACGGACGCCGATCCGGCGACTTCGCTCATGGCGCAGGACAAGGTCTTCCCACGGAGCCCGGAAGGTCCTTGGCCGTTGGTGCAAAAGACCATCGGCTACCATATCGAAAACGCGGAGCTCGTCGCGTGGCTCGAGACCCTGGCCGCGAAACTCGGCGTCGAGGTCATCGACGGCGACGTGGAGACGGTCGAACAAGCGGCCGGCGAGGTGAAGGCTTTGCAGCTGAAAGATGGCCGCCGCCTGGCGGCGGACTTCTTCGTGGACGCTTCCGGGTTCCGTGCCGAACTGATCGGTAAGGCCTTGGGGACGCCCTTCATCAGTTACGCCGACTCCTTGTTCTGCGACCGGGCCTTGGTGGGCGGCTGGGAGCGTGGCGAAGAACCGATCCTGCCTTACACCATCGCGGAGACCATGGAGGCGGGCTGGGCCTGGCAGATCGAGCATCCGACCCGTATCAATCGCGGCTACGTCTACAGCTCGAAATTCATCAGCGACGCCGACGCGGAGGCCGAGTTCCGGCGGAAGAACCCGAAGGTCGGTCCGACCCGCGTCGTGCCTTTCGTCTCTGGTCGTTATGCCCACCAGTGGGTTGGGAACGTCTATGCCTTAGGCAACGCCGCCGGCTTCGTCGAACCCTTGGAGGCCACTTCGCTGCTCTGCATCGCCAACGAATGCCGCATCCTCACCGTGGCTTTCCGCGAGGGTGGCCTGCGGACGAACCACACCATCCGCGAGCATGCCGATCGCCTCTGTGGCCGGCTCTGGGATGAGATCCGCGACTTCCTCGCGGTCCATTATCGTTTCAACGAGCGGCTTGACACCCCTTTTTGGCGGCACTGCCGGGAGCATGTCGCCTTGCACGGTGCGCAGAAGATCGTGGATTTCTATCGCGAGAACGGTCCGACGTTCTGCCTGGAGGTCGAACTGCTCAAACCAGCCCAAAGCGTTTTCCTACTCCAAGGCTTCTGGCTCAAACTGATCGCGATGGGCGTGCCGCACGGGCGTTCGGATCGGGCCGGGCCTGAGCTGCGGGAGGAATGGGTGCGCACCCAAGCCAAGAACCGGGCCTTGGCGGCGACGGGGCTGACCGTGGCGGAGACGCTCAGCTGCCTGCACGACCCGCGGTGGGCGTGGACGCCTGGTTTTTATAAGGACGAAGAGTGAGCACCGCCCAAGGGCTTCCGGGCTCCGCTTACCAGAACCAGAGGCACAGGGCCGGGAGGGCTAGGATCAGAAGGCAGCCACCGGAGCGAGGCCGGGAATCCGCATAGATATCGGCGACCCGGTCATCGACCTCCCGCTGGATCTTTTCCTCGATGTCGGCTTCCAGGTCAGCCGGGATGCCTCCCTCGCCATATTCGTTGTCGCTATTGTCGCCGCTGTCGCCGTCGAAGTCGTCGCTCATGAGGCCATAGTATGCCGAAGGGCAGGGGGGATGCAAGTGGGTCGCAGGGCCCGGGATGTCATAGGAAACAGGCTGGAGAGTCGGCGAGGAATCCCCACGCTGGCCTCAGCATGGCGACCATCCTTTGCATGAAGTGGGGCAAGAAGTACGGACCTGAATACGTGAACCGTCTTCATTCCATGGTCAGCCGCCATCTGACCATCCCGCATCGGTTCGTCTGCCTGACGGACGACAAGACCGGGCTCGACGCCGGTATCGAGACCTTTCCGATCCCCAGCCTCGAGCTGCCTGCCGGCGCCCCCGAGCGCGGTTGGACCAAGCTGGTCTCGTTCTCCCCTGCACTGACCACGCCCGGCGGCCCCGAGCTCAAGGGCGACATCCTGTTTCTCGACATCGACATCGTCATCGTCGGCAACATGGATTCTTTCTTCGCGCAGCCCGGCGATTTCCTGATCATCCGCGACTGGCAGAAGGGCGACTATACCGGCAACTCATCCGTCTACCGCTGGCGCGCCGGCACGTATCCGGACGTCCTCGAATATTTCCGAGCGAACCTGGACGCCGTCCGCCAGCGCCACCGTAACGAGCAGGAGTTCCTCACCGCGCACCTCAGCGCGCAGGGCAAGGTCAGCTATTGGCCCGAGACCTGGTGCCGCAGCTTCAAGAAGCACTGCGTGAAATATTTCCCGTTCTCGTTCTGGCAGACGCCGGAGATCCCCGAGGGCGCGAAGATCGTCGTCTTCCACGGCCTGCCGAATCCGCCAGATGCGCTCGTCGGCCGCAGCGGCAAGTGGTACCGTCGCGTCCTGCCTACGCCTTGGATCGCGGAGAATTGGAAATAAGCGGCAGTATCGGGGACAAGGTGACACGGGGACACGGGGGAGTGATAACTCAAAGGGAGACCGGATGATTGGCTGGGGTGTTGATGCCCTCAGCTAACTTTCCGGTTTCCGGTCTCCCTTGAATCGTCCCCTGGTCCACGTGCCCACATGCCCACGTGTCCCCTTGAAGGCGCTCTGCGCCTTCGCGCTTACTTGCTCTCTTCCGCGGCCTCGTCGTTGGCGGCTTCTTCCTTGGCCTGGGCCTGACTGCTCAGGATGGGCTGGGCGAAGAGGCGGCCGTCGGGGAGGTTGGCGATGTAGCCTTCGCCGATGAGGAACGAGAGATCG
>CAIXQT010000044.1 GCA_903921665.1 uncultured Opitutia bacterium | reverse complement strand
TGAAGACTCCGCTCGCGCGCAGGCTGGCCGAGTCCTTCGCCGCCATCGAGACCGCGATCGACGTGGCGGAGCGCTCCGGCGGCGCCTCCGTCTCGATTCGTTGCCTCGGGCGCAGCGACGGCAGCGCGGAACTCGCCGCCCATGCCGTGCTGGGTGACGACTGGGCCGATCGCGGACTCGGGCTCATCCAAGTCCGCGGGCTTCATCTCCGCGGCGCCGCCAAAGTCGCCGGCGACGGAAGCCTCGTCGAATGGAAGGTCGATGGCGACGCCCGGGAGATCCTCTGGCGCACCATGTCGGCCGGCAGGCTTGACGTGCATGCGCGTGGCCGCGGCCGACGCGAAGAAACCGTCGCGGAACTGACGCTCGCCCAGGCGAAGCTGGATGGCCTCGAACTCCGTCGCATCAGATTGGACGCCCGACCCATCGCGGATCGCGGCCACCGGATCGCCTTCCACCTCCTTTCCGATGGTTCGATCGCGAGCGGTTCGGCCGTCGTCGCCCAGACCGGCGCCATCACCGCCACGGTCGGCCACGCCCAGCTATCCGGCGCCGAGATCGGCGAGCAACCCGAAGCCGGCCGCCTCCTCCACGCGGCGGGCGTCGACCTGCGTGGCGAGGTGCTCTTGCGGGAGGTGGTCACGGAAGTCTCGGCGAAAGGCGGACTCCTCCGGGTGACGGGCGAGATCAGCGCGTCCGGTTTCCGCGGGCTGGGTCTCTCGGCGGAAAGCATCGCGCCGGCCATGGACCTGCCGCTGCGCAGCCGCTTCGACTTCGCGCCCGACCGCGCGAACGCGCCGCTGCGACTCCGCGACCTGCGGCTGGCCTCCGTCACCGGAGAAGCCGATTGCGAACTTAAGGCCGGCGGAAACTTCATGCTTCACCTGAACGGGGAGCTCGCGCCCGCCAGCCTCGACCGCGTCCTCGGCGAGTGGTGGGTCTCGCTCTGGAAGATGTTCCTTGTCCGCGAGAACCCCTACGCGTTCATCGACGTCGAAAGCCGTTGGGGCTCCCTGACCAGCGTGACGAAAGGACGCGTGCTCCTGAACCGCTTCGATTTCATGGGCGCGCCTTTCCGTCACGTCGAGGTCGCCGTCGACGCCGACGACAAGAAGACCTTCATCGGCCTCCATCGCTTGGAGGGCGGCGACTCCGCGGCCGGGGGCAGCGTCGAAGGTTCGGCGACCTGGGATTGGACCAAGCCGCTGGCGTTGGCCGGCCCGGTCGTGCGCGCCGAAGGCAACCTGCAACCGTGGATCGCCGCGCGTTGCGCCGGCAAGGAATTCGGCGAAGCCCTGCGCGGACTCTCCTTGCCCGCTGACCATCGTTTCAGCCTTCTGCTGACGCCCGGAGAAAAAGGGCCGGACGTGAAGACCTCGATCGCCTGCGCCGGCGACTTCTCCGCGTGGGGCATCGCCGGCCGCGGGCTCGAAGTCAGCACCGAGAACATCGATGGCGGCATGCGCGTGCGCGCCAAACTCGGACTCGCCGACGGCGAAGCCCGGCTGACGCTGGACGGCGATCCGCTGCGCCAGACCAAGATTTCCCTCGGACTCAAAGGCTGCGATCCTTCGCAGATCGGACACCTGCTGAATGACCTGACCGCGACCGGCACCAAGGCGATCGCTCCGACCCACGCCGCCAAGCCGACCGCGACCGGCAAGCTGGACCTGGATTTCGCCGGTCACCTCGACCTGGAAAAGCCCCGGTTCCTGAAGGGCCGAGGGCAATATTCGCTCACGGACCCGGAGCTCAAGAAAGTGCGTCTCCTCGGGGGTATCTCCAATGTCCTGGAAGCGCTCGGCGTGAGCGCCACGACCTATGAGCTAAGCCAAGCCCAGGGGACTTTCGGGTGCATCGGAGGACGAGCCTACTTCCCGGACCTGGCCATCACCGGACCCCAATCCCGGCTGGACCTGACCGGCGAAATCGACCTCCAGACCTCCACCTTGGAGTTCGAAGGGGACTTCTCCTTGCCCCGTAAGGCCGGGTTCAACCCCCTGGACCTTCTCAACCTCAATCGCGCCCTTGTCAGCTTAACGAAAATAAAGCTAAAAGGCCCGATTTCTAAGCCGGAAACGAGCGCGATTCCGACCCTGAAAGATATCATTAAGTCTAAGAAGGACAGC
>CAIXQT010000043.1 GCA_903921665.1 uncultured Opitutia bacterium | reverse complement strand
TCGCCCAACGACCAGCGCCGCGCCCTCAAGAAGGTCAACGAAGAGTACCGCACGGCCGACTCCCGCCTCCGCGAAGAGATGACCGAGTCCCTCTCGAACATCCTCCTCGGCGAAAAGATTCCGCTGGACGTCAAGAACTCCGAGACCGGCGAAGCCATCATCCCGGCCAACCGCAAGATCACCAAGACCCTCCTCCGCCGCCTGGCCTCCGTCTCTCGCTCCATCGAGATGAACGATTCGCCGGTGAAGCAGAAGATCCGCCAGATCGTCGACGGCTACCACCGTCGCTTCGACGAGCTTGAGCAGGAGCGCGCCCGCAAGGTCGAAGCCATCGAGCAGGGCATCGACGAAGGCGGCGCCATCAAGAACGTCAAGGTGTACATCGCCACCAAGCGTAAGATCCAGGTCGGCGACAAGATGGCCGGTCGTCACGGCAACAAGGGCGTCGTCGCCCGCATCGTCCCGGTCGAAGACATGCCTTACCTCGCCGACGGCACGCCCGTCGACATCTGCCTCAATCCTCTCGGCGTTCCTTCCCGAATGAACGTCGGTCAGGTTCTCGAGACGCACCTCGGCTGGGCTTGCTCCAAACTCGGCCTGAAGATGGCTACCCCCATCTTCGACGGTATCCCCGAGAAGCAGATCCGCGAATACCTCAAGCAGGCCGAACTGCCGGAAACCGGCAAGGCCATGCTCGTCAACGGACACACTGGCGAAGCCTTCGACCAAGACGTCGTGGTCGGCTACATCTACATGATGAAGCTGAATCACCTCGTCGCGGACAAGATCCACGCCCGTGCGACCGGCCCGTACAGCCTCATCACGCAGCAGCCGCTCGGCGGCAAGGCCCAGTATGGTGGCCAGCGCTTCGGCGAAATGGAAGTCTGGGCCCTCGAGGCCTACGGCGCGGCTTACACCCTGCAGGAACTCCTCACGGTCAAGTCCGACGACGTCGCCGGACGTACCAAGATCTACGAGCAGCTCGTCAAGGGTGACAACACCCTCGTCAGCGGCACGCCCCAGTCGTTCAACGTGCTGATGAAGGAAATGCAGGCCTTGTGCCTGGATGTCCGCCTCGGCTCCACCACCGCGCCCACCCCGGATCGCAACTGAGCGTCCGTCGTACCCACCACCAGACCTTAACAGACATGATTCACCCGGAGCACACCCCCGAGTTCACCGCCAACGAGACGAAGGAACAGTCCTTCGATTTCGTCTCCATCTCGATCGCCTCTCCCGAGGAGATCGTCCAGTGGACCGGCGAGCAGTTCCTCGACGAACTCGACGAACACGGCAACCGCAAGGGCAAGGGCCTCAAGGAAGTAAAGAGCCCTGAGACCATCAACTACCGCTCGTTCAAGCCTGAGCCGAACGGCCTCTTCTGTCAGCGCATCTTCGGCCCGGTCCGCGACTACGAATGCTACTGCGGCAAGTACAAGAAGGTGAAGTACAAGGACGTCGTCTGCGACAAGTGCGGCGTCGAAGTCACCGTCTCCCGCGTCCGCCGCGAGCGCATGGGCTACATCCGCCTCGCCATCCCGGTCTCCCATATCTGGTTCCTGAAGAGCATGCCCAGCCGCCTGTCGCTGATGCTCGACATGACCACCCGCCAGCTCGAACAGGTCATCTACTACCAGAAGTACCTGGTCGTCGACCCGGGCGCCACCGGCATGGAAGAGAAGGAGCTCCTCGACGAGGAATCCTATCGCCGCGCCGTCGAACAGCACGGTCCTGACGCCTTCAAGGCCCGCATGGGCGCCGAAGCCCTCCAGCAGCTCCTCAAGAAGATGGATCTCGCCTCCACGGTCGAGAACCTCCGCGACCAGCTCCGCTCCACGCGCTCCAAGCAGATCAAGAAGAAGATCGCTCGCCGCATGAAGATCATCCAGGGCTTCCTGGCTTCGGGCAAGCGCCCTGAGCACATGATCCTGACGGTGCTCCCGGTCAT
>CAIXQT010000042.1 GCA_903921665.1 uncultured Opitutia bacterium | reverse complement strand
TGACTCCAGAAGAGACGCTCCGCTGGCTGACGGGACTACGTAACCTGGGCTCGCGCCTCGGCGTGGATCGCATGCGCCTGCTCTCGGCCCGCGTCGGCCATCCCGAGAGCGCGCAACCATGCTTCCATATCGCCGGTACCAACGGCAAGGGCTCGACGTCCGCGATGATCGAAGCGATCCAGCGCGCGCAAGGTCGCCGCACCGGCCTCTACACCAGCCCGCACCTGGTCGCGATCGGCGAACGCATCCAGGTCGACCGCGCGCCGCTGTCCGACGCCGCAGTCGTCGCCCTGGCCGAACGCCTCCGTCCGCATTACGAAGCCATCCGCGCCGATGATCCCGAGAACGCGCCGACCTTCTTCGAACTGATCACCGCCGCGGCGCTGCTGGAATTCGCCGAACGGAAGGTCGACGTCGCCATCCTCGAGACCGGCCTTGGCGGGCGCCTCGACGCTACCAATGTCTGCGCGCCGGAGGTCTGCGTGATCACGTCCATCGGCCTCGATCACCAGGAATACCTCGGCCCGACGCTCGCCGCGATCGCCGCCGAGAAGGCCGGCATCCTCAAGCCCGGCGTCCCGTGCGTCGTCGGCGATCTCCCGCCCGAAGCCGAGGCGGTCATCGTCGCCCGCGCCCTTGAAATCGGCGCGCCGCTCCATTTCGTCCGCGATCGTTTCGCCGCTGGCTTGCCCGAGACGAATCTCATGGGCGAGCACCAGCGCCGCAACGCCGGCGCAGCCCTGCTCGCGTGCGAGCTGGCGAAACGCCTGCCGATTGACGAAACCAAGGCGCGCGCCGCGCTGCGCTTCGTCGAGTGGGCAGGCCGCTGGCAGGAATTCCGTCTCGCCGACGGACGTCGCCTGATCGTCGACGGCTCGCACAACGAAGAAGGCATCCGTGCCGTCGCCCCGTTGCTCGCCGCGCTGAACGCACCGACCGTCGTCGTCGGTGCACTTGGCATCGACCGCGCCCGTCCGCTCGTGGCCGCCGCGGCGAAGGCCGCCGCCCGCCTGGTGCTAGTCCGTCCCGACAACGAACGCTCGTGCTCGGTCGAGGAGCTCGCCGCGCTCGTGCCGGCGGATTTCCGTGGCGAGGTGCGTCGCGCGTCGGTCGCGGAACTTTTCCCGTCGCCCGCCACGTGCGCCGCCGAAGGCGAGACGATCGTCGTGCTCGGCTCCCTTTATCTCGTCGGCGAAGTCCTCGCGCGTCTGCGCGGCCATGGGCTCCCCGACGCTTGGCAGGATCGCCTGCCTTCCGCCCGATGACCGACTATTCCTTCGTCCCGCCGAGCAGCACCACGCCGAAGGTCGATCCGGCGGAGCTGCCGAAGTGGCTGATCGAGGAAGACGACGATTACATGGTCTTCGATAAGCCGGGTTGGCTCGTGTGCCACCCGTCGAAGGACGGCCCATGGTCGTCGCTTGTCGGCGCGGTGAAGGAATGGAAGCAGATGGACGTCTCGCACCTCGTGAGCCGTCTCGACCGCGAGACCAGCGGCGTGATCCTCATCGCCAAGCATTACGACGCCGCTTCCGCCGCGCAGACCGCGATGGAGCGCCGCATGGTGCTCAAGACCTATTACGCTTTGCTCAAAGGCGAGCTCAAGGAGCCCGTCATGGTCGACCAGCCGCTCGGACCGGATGAGACCAGCCAGGTCGTCGTGAAGACCGCCGTTCGCCAGGGCCCCGGCACGCTCCCCGCCGCGACGTTCTTCGAGCCGGTGCTCGTCCGCAACGGCTACACCCTCGCCCGTGTGCAGCCGCATACCGGCCGCAAGCATCAGATCCGCGCCCACGCTTTCTGGCTCGGGCTGCCCGTCATCGGCGACAAGCTCTACGGCGGCGACGATTCGCTCTACATGGAATTCGTCGCGCACGGCTGGACCAAGCGCCTGGGCGCCGCGCTGGAAATGGGCCGCCAGGCGCTGCACGCCGCGAAACTCGAGTTCCGTTTCCCGCCGCGCATCAC
>CAIXQT010000041.1 GCA_903921665.1 uncultured Opitutia bacterium | reverse complement strand
TGGGCAGGCGGGGTAGCCGGCGGCGGGACGACGTCCGGCATACTTCTCATCGACGAGTTCCTCGACGGTCAGGGCCTCGTTCGGCGCGTAGCCCCAGAGTTCCTTGCGGACCTCGCGGTGCAGCCACTCGGCGCAACCTTCGGCGAGGCGGTCGGCGAGGGCCTGGATCATGATCTGGCGATAGGGGTCGGTCTTCTTGAAGGAGGCCGCGTAATCTTCGATCTCCTGTCCGGCCGTGACGGCGAAGGCGCCGAGGTGGTCGCCCTTGTCGGTCGACACGAGGTCGGCGAGCGAACGGCAGGTGGTGACCTTCGGACGTTCACGCTGGTCGCGGAGGAAGTGGAAGCGACCGATCTTCTTCGACTGGGCTTCGTCGCCGAAGACCTCGACGTCGTCGCCCACGCGGCGGGCGGCCCAGAGGCCGGCGACGCCGCGGAGGTGGACGCGATTTCCGCGGATGATGTCGTCGAGCTCGGCGCGGCCGGCGTCGAAGGTCTTGCGGGCTTCGGTGCCGTACTTGCCCGACTTGAAGATATTCGGGAAGGCGCCCTTCAGCGACCAGGTCACGAAGAACGGCGTCCAGTCGATGATCTCGGCCACCGCGGCCGGATCGATGCGTTCGAAGAGCGTCACGCCCGGTTTGCGTGGGGCAGGTTGGACAGCGGCGGTCGTGATGAGGGGGCGCTGGCGCGCCTCGGCCAGCGGGATCACCACGGCGGGCTGCTGCTTCTCGTAGATGTCGCGCATCTCGGCCTGTTCGGTCTTTAGGTCGCCGATGAACCCTTCGCGTTTGGCGGGGTTGAGCAGGTCGCTGCAGACCGTCGTCACCAACGAGGCGTCGCCGACGTGGACCATCGGGCCGTCATAATGTTCGGCGAGCTTGATCGCCGTATGTTCCCGGGACGTCGTGGCGCCGCCGATGAGCAGCGGCGTGCTGATGCCGGCGCGCTTGAGTTCGCGGGCGACGTTCACCATCTCGTCGAGCGAAGGCGTGATCAGGCCGGACAGGCCGATGAAGTCGGGCTTCAGGCGCTGGGCCTCGGCGACGATCTTCTCGGTGGGCGTCATCACGCCGAGGTCGGTGACGGCGTAGTTGTTGCAGGCCAGCACGACGCCGACGATGTTCTTGCCGATGTCGTGGACGTCGCCCTTGACGGTCGCGATGAGGAAGGAGCCCTGGGTGGAGCCGCCGACCTTCTCGGCGGCCATGAACGGCTCGAGGTGGGCGACCGCGGTCTTCATGACCTTGGCCGATTTCACCACCTGCGGGAGGAACATCTTGCCCTCGCCGAAGAGCTGGCCGACGACGCGCATGCCGTCCATCAGCGGGCCTTCGATGACGAGCAGCGGCTTGCCCAGCTTGACGCGGGCTTCCTCGGTGTCGACGACGGCGTGGTCATCGATGCCCTTCACCAAGGCATGGGCGAGGCGGGCCTCGACGCCGAGCTTACGCCATTCGTTCTTCTTGGAGGTGTCGGCGCCTTCGGTCTTCGTCGTGGCGAAGCGCGGGGCGGCCTCGAGCAGGCGGTCCGTGGCGTCGTCGCGGCGGCAGAGGACGAGGTCCTCGACGAGCTCGCGGAGCTCGGGGTCGATCTCGCTGTAGACCTCGAGCATGCCCGCGTTGACGATGGCCATGTCGAGTCCGGCCTTCACCGCATGGTACAGGAAGACTGAGTGGATGGCTTCGCGGACCTTGTTGTTGCCCTGGAAGGAGAAGGAGACGTTGGACAGGCCGCCCGAGGTACGGACGCCGGGGCAGAGGCGCTTGATCTCCGTGACGGCTTCGATGAAATCGAGCGCGTAGCGGTCATGCTCCTTCATGCCGGTGCCGATCGTCAGGATGTTCGGGTCGAAGATGATGTCCTGCGGGTCGACGCCGACCTGCTCGGTGAGGATGCCGAAGGCGCGGACGCAGATGCGGACCTTGTCGGCGAGCGTCGCGGCCTGGCCCTTCTCGTCGAAGGCCATGACGATCATCGCGGCGCCGTAGCGGCGGCAGAGACGGGCGCGCTGCACGAAGCTCTCCTCGCCGTCCTTGAGGGAGATCGAGTTCACGATGGCCTTGCCCTGCACGCAGCGCAGGCCGGCCTCGATGATGTCGAACTTCGACGAATCGATCATGAACGGCACCTTGGTGATGTCCGGTTCCGTCGCCGCCATGTTCAGGAACTTCGTCATCGCCGCGACGCCATCGAGCATGCCCTCGTCGAAGTTGATATCGATGACCGTGGCGCCGGCTTCGATCTGCTGCTTGGCGACGCGGAGGGCGGCGCGATAGTCGCCTTTCTCGATGTGTCCCTTGAAGATCTTGGAGCCGGCGACGTTGGTGCGTTCGCCGACGTTCACGAAGGTGCCGGGGCCGCCGACGATGTTCAGCGGCTCGAGGCCGGAGAGCTTGAGGGCGGGCGGGACGGCGCCGGGGACGCGGGGCGGATACTTCTCGGTCCGGCGACGGATCGCGGCGATGTGGCCGGGCGTGGTGCCACAGCAGCCGCCGAGGATGTTGACCAAGCCGTCACGGGCGAAGGTCTCGAGGATGGCCGCGGTGTCTTCCGGGCCTTCGGGGAAGCCCGTCGGCGAAAGCGGGTTAGGCAGGCCGGCGTTCGGGTAGCAGGAGACGTAGATGTCGGCCTTCTTCGAAAGCTCCGCGATGTGCGGGCGCATCTGCTCGCCGCCGAGGGCGCAGTTCATGCCGATGCTGATCGGCTGGGCGTGGCGGATGGAATTCCAGAAGGATTCGGTCGTCTGGCCGGTGAGCGTGCGGCCGGAGGCGTCGGTGATCGTGCCCGAGATCATCACCGGAATCCGGAAGCCGCGGGCCTCGAAGGCCTCGTCGATCGCGAAGAGGGCGGCCTTGAGGACGAGCGTGTCGAACACCGTCTCGCAAAGGAGGAGGTCGGCGCCGGCGTCGATCAGGGCGTCGACCTGTTCGCGGTACGAGTCGCGTACCTGGAGGAAGGTCACGTCGCGCTTGGCGGAGTCGTTGACATCGCGGGACATCGACAGCGTCTTGTTCGTCGGGCCGATGGCGCCGGCGACAAAGGCGTCCTTGCCCGGGTTGGCGGCCTTGAAGCCGTCGACGGCCTCGCGGGCGACCTTGACCGCCGCGGTGTTCAGTTCGCGGATGAGATGCGTCATCGCGTAGTCTTCCATCGCGATGGACGTACCGTTGAAGGTGTTGGTCTCGAGGATGTCGGCGCCGGCGTCGAGGTAGGCACGATGAATGTCGCGGACGACGGACGGCTTCGTGATGACCAGTAGGTCGTTGTTGCCCTTGAGCTGGCCGGGGTGGTCCTTGAAGCGGTCGCCGCGGTAGTCCTCCTCCTGCAGCTTGAGCTGCTGGATCATGGTGCCCATCGCGCCGTCGAGGTAGACGATGCGTTGGCGCAGGAGGGCCTCAAGGCGCTCGCCGGCCGGGTTCAGTGGGAGTCTCTGACGGGACATCGCCTTTACCCTGCGGGTTGCCGTCCACGGGTCAAGGCACAGGGCAGGCCTATTGTGTCATCCCGGGGAGGTCCGGCTTCTTGCAGCGCAGGAGGTCTTGGCTGCGGTAGAGCACGATCCGCTTCCCTTCGAACTTCTCGTCGTTCCAGAGCAGGGGGCGGAGTTCGAAGCTGAACACGGGGTTCAGGTTGGACTTCGCGGCCTCTTCGGCGGGATCGCCGCCCTGCCAGTAGAGGATGCCGTTGGGCAGGGAATGCTTCGCGCCCTTGCAGAGGAGCTGGCGGGTGTTGTGGACGAACGTGCGGAGGTCCGCCACGGCGCGGCCGGTGACGAAATCATGCTCGTGGTTCATCGTCTCGGCGCGGGCGTTCTTGACGTCGACGTTCTTGAGGCCGAGGCGCTCGGCGATGTCGGTGACGACGGTGATCTTCTTGCCGACCGAATCGACGAGCGTGAAGCGGGCCTTGGGGTAGAGGATGGCGAGGATGAGTCCGGGGAAACCGCCGCCCGTGCCGACGTCCATGACGCGGCAGCCGTCCATGAGCTTGAGGAACTTCACCGCCGCGACGCACGGGGCGTAGTGGTGGCGTTCGAGGTGCTCGATATCCTTGCGTGAGACCAGGTTGATCTTCTCGTTCCATTCGCGGTGGAGCGCGGCCATGGCGGTCAGCTGCTCCCATTGGGCGGGCGTGACTTCCGGAAAGAGGGGAACGAGGGACTGCATGCGAGGCCGCCAGCGTGTCCCGCGGTCCGCCTGAGGCAAGGACGCCTTTGGCCGGCGCACTTTGCTGTTTCCTTCGGCCGGGACTTGGCCAAGCCTTGCCGTCCTATGTTCCATCACATCGTCTTCTTCTACCTGAAAAAGGACATCACCGCCGCCCAGCGCGCGGAATTCGAGACCAAGCTCCGCGGCTTGCTCGCCATCAAGAGCATCCACAGCGGCTACGTCGGTATCCCCAGCACCCACGCCGTCCGTCCGATCATCGACACCTCCTACGACTTCGCCGAGTTCTTCGTCTTCAAGAACCACGCCGACCATGACGCCTACCAGATCGACCCGATCCACCAGGCCTTCATCGCCGACTGCAAGGCTTACTGGGATTCCGTCAAGATCTACGACTTCGAATAAGCCTTACGGCACATCGACGAATCAGGCGCCGCCCCCGGCGCCTTTTTTGCGCCCTGGTTTCAGGTTGGGTTCGACAGGGGTCAGCACGGGCTTTGTATCAGCGTCATGAAAAGACTGCTTTCTGCCCTGTCACTCCTTGGTCTGTCGGTGTCGCTTTCGGCGCAGGCGCCGCTCTGGGACTTGGTGAAGGACAAGATCCCCGCGGCTCTCAACCATGGCGCCGTCCAGGCGGCGGACGGCAGCGTGACGGTCGGCGGGGATAATTACTTCGGCGTCCCGCCCTCGGCTTTCCCGGACCAGAAGAACTTCACCGTGCAGGTCACGGTCACCTTCCCGGAGCTCACCGATGGCACGACGATGCATGTGCTGCTCAAGCAGCAGAAAGACGGCGAGGATACGGGACTCGGGCTCACGTTCCTCAATTTCCCGAGCATCCAGGCCCACCGTCCGATCATCAACGGCATGCACATCGGTGATAAGCGCCTCAAGCTCGAGCCGAACAAGCCTTATGCTTTCACGGTCGCGGTCCGGAAGGGTAGTCCGACGTACTACCTGAACGAATACCCGACCGGCCAGTATTTCGTCCTGCTTTTGCCGAACGACGAACCGATGTGGGTGGGCAAGAAACTCCTCCCGCGCGAAAAGCCTTTCCCGTCGGCGAAGATCACGTCACTCAAGGTCTATGGCGCCGACTTTACCTATAAGTCGCCCAGGGAGAAGGAGACTGCGGAGCCGCGCGGCGCAATCGCCGGAAAGAGCTGGATGGTCGATGCGCCCACGGTCGTCGACGCTAAGCGCCCCAAGCTACTCTTCTACGGGGACTCGATCTCGGGCGGCTATCGCGGGCATCTGTTGCCGGCGCTTGAAGGCAAGGTCTATGCCTACCATTGGAGCGGCTTCGTCGGCGGGCTCGATACGAAGGTCGACGGACTCATCAAGCAGGGCGCGGCCGTGGCCGACTTCGATCTGATCTTTTTCAATAACGGCCTGCACTCTCTCTCGTGGACGCCGGAAAAAGCCACGGACCAGCAGATCGTCGATACCACGCGGGCTATCGTGCGCGGCTTCAAGACTGGTGCGCCCAAGGCCAAGCTTTACTGGATCGCCACGACCCCGCACACCGCCCGCCGCACCGAGCCCGGCAAGCCGGTCACGGCCTTGGGCGACAAGAATCCTGTGGTCCTGCGCATCAACCGCCTCGCCGAGCAGGTCATGAAGGAAGAGGGCGTTGAGGTCATCGATATGTACACACCGCTCGCCGCCCGCCTGGACCTGGCCGCCGGAGACGAATACCATTGGTCTGGCCCCGCCTATAAGATGATTGCCGACGCGATCGTCGCGAAGACGAACGAAGCCCTGAAGCTGAAGTGAGGGTAGGGATGCGATGACATCGCATCCGCGTGTATCGAGGTAGGGGCGCACCGCGTGCTGACCTCGTTGCAAAAGTGAGAGCTAAGTTTCAGGTGGCGGGAACTTTAAACACAAAGGGAAACCGGAGACCGGATGATTGGCTGGGGGTCTTGATGCCCGTAGCATACTTCCCGGTTTCCGGTCCCCCTTTGAGTTCTTGGGATTTCCAACCGCTAACCGCTAGCCGCCAACCGCTGGCACCCATCCGCTAGGCTGATTGTAAACCTAGCCACACTTCGGGCTTAACAATGCCCCCAAGGCACCCTAGAACTGGGGTGTGCCGACTGCCCCCGCAGCTGCCTCGTCCGCCACGGACGCCCTCGATGCCGCCGACCGGCGCTACGGGTGGCATCCGTTTACCCAGATGCGGGAGTATCAGGACAACCCCCGTCTGCATCTTGTCCGAGGCGAAGGCAGCTGGCTGATCGACGGGGAAGGGCAGCGCTACCTCGACGGCAATGCCTCGGTGTGGACGAACGTCCATGGCCACAACGACCCCGACCTGAACCGCGCCCTGCGCGAGCAGTCCGAGAAGATCGCCCACGTGACGCTCCTCGGCCTGAACCACCCGATTGCGACGGAGCTGGCCGAAGACCTCTCCGGGCTGACGAATGGCGCGCTGCCGCGCTGCTTCTACTCCGATAACGGTAGCAATGCCATCGAGGTCGCCCTGAAGCTTTCGTTCCAGTATTGGCAGCTCGTCGGCCAGGAAGCCAAGCGCGGCGTCATCTCGATGGAAGGCGCCTACCACGGCGACACCTTTGGCACGATGGCCGTCGGCGAACGATCCGAGTTCCACCGTCGCTTCAATCCCTGGCTCTTCGCCGCGCAGACTTTCCCGGCCCCGGTCCATGTCGAATGTGCCGGCAAGGTCGCCCGCTCCGACGCCTCCGCTTCGCTGGCCGCGCTGAAGGCCATTCTCGAGCGCGATGCCGCCACGACCGCCTGCCTGATTCTCGAGCCGCGCGTACAGGGCGCCGCTGGCATGGTTCAGCAGCCTGCGGGCTTCGTGAAGGCCGTCGCCGCCCTTTGCCGCCAACACGGCGTGCACCTGATTCTCGACGAGGTCTTCACGGGCTTCGGCCGTCTGGGCGCGCTCACCGCCGCCGAGACCGAAGGCGTCGTCCCGGATTTTCTGTGCCTGGCTAAAGGCCTCGCCGCCGGCTACCTGCCGCTGGCCGCCACGCTGACGTCTGAAAAGATCTACGAGGCCTTTCTCGGTGCGTTCTCCGAAGGGAAGACGTTCTTCCATGGCCATACCTTCTCGGGTAACCCGCTCGGATGTGCGGTCGCCCGCGAGTCGTTGCGCAAGCTGAAGCCGATGCTGGCTTCGGGTCAGGTAGCCGAGCGCGTGGCGCTCCTCGGTCGCGAGATGGAAGCCGCCTTCGCTGGCCACGCCCATGTGCGCACGTTCCGTCAGTTTGGCCTCACGGGCTCCGTCGAGTTCAAGCCGGTCGCCGCCGATCACTGGCCGACCGATACCCGTGCGGGTTATCGCGTCGCCTTGGCCGCGCGTCGCCACGGTCTCGTCATCCGTCCGCTGGGCGACTCGATCCTCTTTGTCCCGCCGATCTCCATCCAGGCCGACGAAGTGAAGCACCTCGTCCGCGCCGTCCGCCTCGCCATGGACGATGTTCTGCCGGCCCTCAAAG
>CAIXQT010000040.1 GCA_903921665.1 uncultured Opitutia bacterium | reverse complement strand
GGCCGGCGCCGGCGGCACGGAGTCCAACGACTGGGCCGACCTCCTCTACCGCATGTACACCCGCTGGGCCGAACGTCGCGGCTTCAAGATCGAAGTCGAAGACATCGCCGAAGGCGAAGGCGCCGGCATCAGCCAGGCCACCTTCCGCCTCGAAGGGCCCAACGCCTACGGCTACGTCAAGGCCGAGCGCGGCGTCCATCGCCTCGTCCGCATCTCCCCTTTCGACGCCAACGCCCGCCGCCACACCTCGTTCGCCTCGGTCGACGTCGTCGCCGAGATCGATGACGACATCGACGTCGAGGTCAACGAAGCCGACCTGCGTGTCGACGTCTACCGCTCCAGCGGCAAGGGCGGCCAGCACGTCAATAAGACCGAATCCGCGGTCCGCCTCACCCACATCCCGACCGGCATCGTCGTGGCCTGCCAGCGCGAACGCTCCCAGGTCAAGAACCGCGCCCTCGCGATGAAGATCCTGCGCGCCCGCATCTACGAAAAGACCATCGACGACAAACGCGCCGAGATGGAAAAGTATTACGGCGAGAAGGGCGACATCGGCTGGGGCAACCAGATCCGTTCTTACGTCTTCCAGCCTTACCAGATGGTCAAGGACCTCCGCACCGGAGTCGAGACCGGCAACATCCAGGCGGTCATGGACGGCGATATCGACGCGTTCATCAACGGCTGGCTCCGCGCCGGCGGTCCGCGCACCCGCAACAAGGACATCAAGATCGAGGACTAAGTCCCCGTCCCCGTCATGCCCACCCGGGACATCCTCCGCCAGAAGCTCCTCGATACCCCGCTCTTCGCGGAAAAGATCTGGAAGCTTTCGCCGGAGCCGTGGCCGATCACGGAGACGCAGCTGCGCGACCTGAAGCGCATCGGCGCGGCCTGCCTGAGTTATCACCGCGCCCTCGAACGGCTCTACGTCCGTTCTTTCACGAACAAGAAGATCCTCCGCAACCGGGAGGTCTACGCCCCGTGGGTCGCCGAATACCTCGACCGCTACAAGCCTGCCGGCCTCGTCCAGCACGGCCGCCATCGGGCCGTCAAAGGCCTCTGCCCGGTCGTCCTCCGCCCGGACCTACTCATCACCGACGGCGGTTTCACGATGACCGAACTCGACAGCGTCCCCGGCGGCGTCGGCCTGACGGCCTACCTGAACGAGGTCTACGCCGAGGACTTCCCCCGCGTGATCGGCTCCTCCGCGATGCCCGACCGTTTCATGGCCTCGTTGGCACGCCTCACGCCGAAGGAGAAATTCCCGCTCGTCGCGATCGTCGTCAGCGAAGAAGCCGCGACTTATCGCCCCGAATTCGAATGGCTCGGCGAGAAGCTGCGTACGCTGGGCCATGACGTGCACATCGTCGAACCCGCCCAGATCATGCAGATGGGCGACGGCTCCTACATCCCCGTCGACGGGGCTCCGCGACGCATCGACATCCTCTATCGTTTCTTCGAACTCTTCGACCTCGCCAACGTGAAGGGCGCCGACGGCATCTTCAACGCGGTCGAAGCCGGCACGCTGACGCTGACCCCGCCGATGAAGGCGTTCCAGGAAGAGAAGCTCGGACTCGCCCTGCTCCACCATCCGCAGCTCGCCGAATTCTGGAAGGAGAACCTGCCCGAAGACCACCACGAAGCGCTCTTCCGCATCGTCCCGCAGACGTGGATCATGGAGAAGACCGAATTGCCGCCGACGGCCGTGCTCCACGCTCCGGGCTTCGCCGGCCGACCGATCCGCGAATGGACGGAACTCGCCGAGGCTTCCCAGCGCGAACGCAATCTCATCATCAAGGCCAGCGGCTTCCACGAGACCGCCTGGGGCGCCCGCTCGGTGACCCTCGGTAGCGACGTTTCCCGCGAGGAGTGGCTCGAAGCGATCGAGAACGCGCTCAACCCCGAGAACGAGACCTTCCACGTGATGCAGGCATACCACAAGCCCTCCCGCCTGACCCACCCGGTCTACGCAGACGACGGGTCGGTCGTGCCCGCCGATGGCCGCGTCCGCCTCTGCCCCTATTTCTTCGTCGACGGCGATATGGTCGAACTTTCCGGCATCCTTTCGACGTTCTGCCCAGCGGATAAGAAGATCATCCACGGGATGAGCGACGCGGCCCTGCTGCCTTGCCACCTGGTCCCCTGAGGCCTGCGTCGCCTTGCTTCCTGCCGGGTTTGAGCCCAAGGTAGGCCCATGAGACTCCTCGCCCTCGGTCTGCTCTCGCTATTCGCCCTGCTCGGCGACCTCTCGGCCGCCGTCCGCACGAAGGTGGATCTGGTTAACCTCACCCCCGACGTTCGCGCCGGCGAAAAAGCTCTCATCGCCCTCCGCTTCCGGTGCGACCCTCACTTCCATGTCTACTGGAAGAATCCCGGCGACGCCGGCGCTTCGCCGACCATCGAGTGGACCGAGAAATCCGGCGCGACCATCGGCGGCTTCATCTGGCCCGGGCCCAAGCTGCTCGACCAGGCCGGCATCATGAACTTCGTCTACGAGGACGAGACGCTCGTCCTCCTCGAAGTCGCCATCCCCGCTGGCAAGACGGGCACGGTCGTCCTCAAGGGCAAGGCCGAGTGGCTGGAATGCGACGACAAAGGCTGCTGGCCTTACGACAAGCAGGTCGAGCTCACGCTGAAGGTGGGCGCGGGCAACGCGGCCTATAAGTATGACCGTAAGCTTTACCCGAATTTCCGGCCGGTGATCCCGACCACCGGTTCAAGCGATGGCAAGATCCTGACGGTCAACCTCCCTGCCGAACGCAAACTGGCCGATACCTGGTTTCCCGAACGGAACTTCGTGACGCCGAACGCGACGGCCTTCCAGAAGAAAGCCGGCGGCAAGCTGACGTTCGAACTGAAGGATGCCACGGAGACCCTCGCCTCGGGACCGCTCAATTTCACGACCCGCGCGGAAGACGGGGGCTTCGTCGACATCAACGTGAAGCTGGTAGCCGCCGCGACCCAGCCGGCGCCCGCGGAAACCACCAAGCCGCATGCCGGCGGAATCGAATGGCAACCGTGGTCCCCCGAGTCCCAGGCCAAAGCCCTGGCCGACGGAAAGATCGTCTACGTCGACTTCACGGCCCGCTGGTGCGCGACCTGCCAGGTCAACAAACGCGTCTACAAGCAGGAAGACGTCGCCCAAGCGCTTGCCGCCGCCGGCGTCGTCCTGCTGAAAGCCGACTGGACGAAGAAGGATGAGGTCATCGCCGATGAACTTCGGAAATACGGTCGCACCGGCATCCCGCTCAACGTCTTCCTGAAGACCGGCCAGCCTCCCGCCGTGCTCTCCGAGGCGCTCACCGGCACCGAAGTCATCGCCGCCCTCAAGTCCGTCACCGCCGGGAAGGCCTATCAGGCTGAAACCATCACGCACACCTTCGCCTTCTGGCTGCTGCTTGCGTTCGGCGGCGGCATGCTCCTCAACCTGATGCCCTGCGTCTTCCCGATGATCGGACTCAAGGTCCTAGGCTTCGCCAAGGAAGCCGGCGCCTCGCGCCGCACGGTCATCCTCAACGGCCTGCTCTATGCCGCCGGCGTGATCGTCAGCTTCCTCGCCCTCGCCCTCCTCATCATCGGCCTCAAGTCGGGCGGCTCCTCCGTCGGCTGGGGCTTTCAGATGCAATCCCCAGGCTTCGTCTTGGGCACCTGCGTGCTGATGATCGTCCTTGGCCTTAGCCTCGTGGGTGTCTTTGAGATCGGGGTCGGACTCGGCGGCGTCTCCGCCGGCGAAGGCGAAGGTCGCGTCGCGACGTTCCTTTCCGGCGTGCTCGCCACGGTGGTCGCCACGCCTTGCACCGCCCCAGGACTAGGCGCCGCGCTGGGCTTCGCCTTGGACAAGGAACGGAGCACGGGGGAGACCTTGCTCTTCTTCACGGTCATCGGCCTCGGCATGGCCCTACCCTACCTGCTGCTTTCCGTCTTCCCTCGCCTTGCCGCCATGCTCCCCCGCCCGGGCGAGTGGATGGAATCCCTGAAGCAAGGCATGGCCTTTCCGCTCTTCGCCTACGCGCTCTACCTGCTGTGGGTGCTCAATGCGCTCGTCGAAGACGCCGCCTGGGTGCGCGATGCCTCGCTCGGTCTCGCCCTTATCGCCACCGCCTGCTGGATCTTGGGTCGCTGGGGCGCGTTGCATCGCACCGACAAGGAACGCCTGACGGCTAAGCTGATCGCCGTCACGCTGTTCGCCGGCACGCTGGCCTACCTCTTCGGAACGCTCCCGTAAGGACGCTTCGTCGGACAATAAAAAGGCCCGCCAGATGGCGGGCCTTTTCATTAGCACTCGGACTCGCTCAGAGAGCGGTGACCGGTGCAGGCGCCGAACCGGCGGCCGGAGCGGCGACCGGACGAGCAGCCGGGGCGGCGGCGGGAGCCGCGGAGACCGGACCGCCGTAGTTCACGTCGACGATGACGGCCTTGCGGTCCTTCGCACCGGACTGGCGACCGGCGGCGTTCTTGTCGGCATGCTGGGAACCGAGGGCCATGATCTCGGACTTGGCCTGGTTTGCGCCGAGCTTCACGAGATAATCGCGGACGGACTGGGCACGACGATCGGAAAGACCCAAGTTGTATTCTTCGGTGCCGAAGGTGTCGGTGTAACCGGCGATGATCACCTCGGTGGCCTTCACGCGACCGGCGACGGCGTCGACCTTGGCACGCTCCGTAGCCGATACGGTGTACTTATCGAATTCGAAGTAGACCGTGGCGAGGATGGCTTCAGGCGGGATGTTGCCGGAGCGGATGGCATTGGCGAGGGCATCGCGGCGGGCGTTGGCCGAGCGGGTATCAAGGGAATCAAGGCCGCCCGAGGCGCCGCTACCGGAGGACAAAGGATTGAAACCCTCAGGGATGCGAGAGGTGCAGCCGACGCTCAGGGCGGCGAGGGCGAGAAGGAAGGTGAAACGCTTCATGGTGTGCGTGAATAAAAGAACAGCCGACGGGTGTCGGCAAGCCTTGTCTCGCTCAGTAGCG
>CAIXQT010000039.1 GCA_903921665.1 uncultured Opitutia bacterium | reverse complement strand
GCTACGAACGCATGCTCACGCCGAGCTTCGGCGCCGAGTACGCCACGATGCTGCACGGCATCCGCGGAGCCAAGGCCTTCCACGCCGGCAAGACCAAGGATTTCAAGGCGGTCGGGGTCCGCGCGCCTGACGCGCATACGCTCGTGATCGAACTCGAAGACCCCATCCCCTACTTCCTGCAGCTCCTTTGCCACCACAGCTGGATCCCCGTGCACCCCGGCACGATCCTGAAGCACGGCAAGATGGATTCTCTTAACACGCCGTGGACGCGCCCCGGCGCGTTGGTCGGCAACGGCGCCTTCACGCTCGAGAAATGGGAAGTCGCGCGCCGCGTGGTCGTGCGCAAGAACCCGCTCTACTGGAACGCCAAGGAGGTCTCGCTCAACGCGGTCGAGTTCCGCGCCATCTCCGACCTCTTCGCCGAAGAACGCGCCTTCCGCGGCGGCGAACTCCATATCACCGGTGCCGTACCACCCTACAAGGTCGCCAAGCTCCGCGAACAGAAAGCCCCGCAGCTGCGGCTCGACCCGTTCTTCTCCACCGCGTTCGTGTGGGTGAACTGCGACATCAAAGGCACCAAGCCCGCCGACCTCGCCGCCCGTAAGGCGCTCAATGACCCGCGCGTACGCCGCGCCCTCGGGATGGCGATCGATCGCAACCTCATCGCCGAAAAGGTCCTGCGTGCCGGCGAGTCGCCCGCCCTGCATTTCACGCCGCTTGGCGCCGGCGGATTCCAGTCAGCCTCACGCTGGAAGCAAGACGCCGCCGAAGCCCGCCGGCTGCTCGCCGAAGCGGGCTACCCCGGAGGCAAAGGCCTGCCGAAATTCGACTACCTCTACGCGACCTCGGAAGGCCAGCAGATGACGGCGCAAGCCTACCAGGAGATGTGGCGCCGCGAACTCGGCGTCGAAGTCGAACTACGCAACCTCGAGTGGAAGGTCTACCTGACCGCGATGCGCAAAGGCGAGTACCACCTCTGCCGCGGCGCCTGGGTCGGCGATTACAACGACCCGAACACCTTCCTGGAGATGCTCATCAGCGGCAACGAGCTGAACGTCTCTAACTGGCACGACGTCGAGTACGACCGTCTGCTTGGTCTCGCCGCCAAGGAGTCCGACGGCGCCAAGCGTTTCGGTTATTTCCAGCAGGCCGAGGCCAGGCTCATCGAGCAGGCTCCCGTCCTGCCGGTGGTCTTCAACAAGAACAAGTTCCTCATCCGCCCTGAAGTCCAAGGCTGGTATCCGACCCTGCTGGACCAGCATCCTTTCACCGCCGTGAAGCTCGTGCCGGTGAAAGGGGATTGATGGACCGGCCTTCTCCGCACATCTTCTTCCCATGCGCTTCCTCGCCCTCGCCCTGCTCTCCTCCCTGACCGCCGTCACCGGTTTCGCCCAAGCCGACCCTCTGCGCTCCGCCGGCGGCGAAGACAAGGCCTTCGCCAAGCTTCGCGGCATCACCTTCTTCTTCATCGACGTCAGCACCTCCGAAAGCCGCCCCGAAGACGCCGACCTCCGCGGCGAGATCCGCGACGCCATGGAACTCGAGATGCGCCGCGCAGGCATCACCCCCAAGGAATTCAACCCGCAGACGCCGGAAGCTTCCACTCCGTTGCTTTCCATCGACGTCCGCTTCAACCGCGGCCTTGGTCGCTACGACGCCGACGTGGTCCTTTCCGTGCGCGACAACGCCACGATCACCCGCAACAAGGAAGCCGTCCTGGCCCAGTCCTATGCGCAGTCGAAGCGCGCCAGCGGCACCTCCGAGGCCACGCTGAGCCGCGAGATCAAGGCCCGCAGCCGCGAACTC
>CAIXQT010000038.1 GCA_903921665.1 uncultured Opitutia bacterium | reverse complement strand
CTGCAGCACCGTGCCGGCTTCGAGCGCAAGGTCTTGCGCCTTCTTGCCGTCGACGAAGACGGCCGCCGTGGTCGCAGTCGTCACCGTCACTGAATTCGGCCAAAGGATCAGGTGCTCGGAGATGGATTTGAAGTCGAGCGAAGGCTCGGTGGACGCGGCGGCGGGGGCCGGCTTAGCCACTTCGGCGACCGCCAGCTTGACGGGGGCGACCACCGGGGTGGGCGCCGGGGCGGGGGCCTTGGCGACCGCTGTCGCCGGAGCGGCGACCGGGGCGAACTCGACGGGCTTCAGGGAGCCAGGATTCCGGCTGACGACGACGTTGAAGGTCGGCGTGAAGAACAGGATGCCGCCAGCGCCGACCAGCGCGCCGAAAAGGAAAAGGAGCAGACCTCGGAAGAAAGCGGCCATGGGCTGATCAGGAGCCGGCTTTGATTTCGATCACGTCATGCGGAGCGGCTTCGCGCTGACCGGCGGGCGTGACGCGGATGTAGCGGGCGCGCTTGCGGTGCTCCGCGAGGTTCGCGGCGCCGAGGTAGCCGAGGCCGCTCTGGACGCCGCCGGCGAGGGTGCCGAGCACCTGATCGACCGTGCCGGAGACTTCCTTGAGCGCTTCGATGCCTTCCGCCGCGACCTTGCTGAACTTGCCGCTGGCCGAGTGTCCGTAACGGGCGGCCGAGCCCTTGCGCATGGCTTCATGCGAACCCATGCCGCGGTATTCCTTATAAGTCTTGCCGTTGATCTCCATCAGCTTGCCCGGCGCTTCGCGGCTGCCGGCGAGGAGGCCGCCGAGGATGACCGCGTCGGCGAGCGTGAGCGCCTTGACGATATCGCCGCTCTTCGTGATGCCGCCGTCGGCGAGGATGCGCACGCCCTTCTTGGCGGCGGCGCGGGAAGCGACGTAAAGCGCGGTGAGCTGCGGGATGCCGACGCCGGCGACGATGCGGGTGGTGCAGATCGAGCCGGGGCCCTGACCGATCTTGACGGTGTCCGCGCCGGCCGCGGCGAGGAATTCGACGCCTTCGCCGCTGGTGACGTTGCCGGCGATGAGGGTGATGTCCTTGTGGGCCTTGCGCAGCAGGCGCAGCGCGTCGCCGACGCCCTTGGTGTGGCCGTGGGCGGTGGAGATCGCGAGGGCGTCCGCGCCTTCGTCGATGAGCGCGGCGACGTGGGCGAGCAGGCGGGTACGGTCGATCTCGCCGTCGGCCGTGCGGGGCACCGAGATGGCGACGCCGACGCGGAGACGGAAATCGGCGTCGCGGGTGGGCCGGACGTGCGCGCGGGATTCTTCGGAGATGCGCTCGATGTCGCTCAACGTGAAGAGTCCGCGCAGCTTGTTCTTGGCGTCGACGACGAGGAGCTTGTTCTGGCCGACATGTTCGGAGAACTTGCGGTCGGCGGTGGCGATCGGGTCCTTGCCGAGATCCTTCTCGGCGACGGTGAAGACCTTGTCGCGCGGGATCATCACGGCGACGACCTTGCGCTGACCGTGGCGTTCCTTGACGGTGCTACCCGGCAGGAGGCCGAGGAGCGTGCCATCGGTGGCCGTGACCGGGAAGGTGCTGAAGGCCAGCCCCTCGTGTTCGATCCGGGCGAGGACCTGGGCGATGGTATCGTCGGCCGAGACGACGGCCGGGTCGCCGATCATGCCGTGGATGTGGTTCTTCACGCGACGGACTTCGGCCACCTGGTCGGCTTCCGGCATATTATAGTGAAGGAGACCCAGACCGCCGTTGAGGGCCATCGCGATGGCCATCCGGTGTTCGGTGACCGTATCCATGTCCGATGAGACAATCGGGAGGGACAGGGGTAGGGAGTCGGAGAGCGACGAATCGAGGCGGGTCATCCGGGGCAGGACCTCGGAGTAGCGGGTCGCCAGGGAGACGTCGTCATACGTCAGGCCGAGGCCGGCATTGGCGGGGAAGAAGTCGTCCGCGGACAGGTAAAAGCGTTCGTCTAGGGAAACGCGGCCCTTGGATTTCGAGGAGGCCATGAGTGGTCGGTTTCCCCAAAGGGTGTTAGGCACCCCCCTAAGGGGTGGCAAATTGATTTTGCGAGTTTGTCCGGATTGCCGTCTATTCGGCCCATGACCGGTGGTTATTTCGACTTCAAACGTGTCCGCCGACGGCTCCGCTCGCCGGTGACGACGGGTGCTGGCGCCGTAGACAACGTCGATCGCATCATCCTGCGGACCCAGTCAGACCAAGGTACCGGGTATGGCGAAATCGCCCCGTGGCCCGGCTTCCCGACCGAGTCCGTCGACCAGGCCCTCGAGTTCCTGCGCTCCGCCCAGGGCAACCTCCCGCACCTCCTCGCCGCCGTCGACGCTTCGCCTGCTCCGCTGCCTTGCCTTTCCGCGGCGCTCTCGAGCTGCCGGCATTGGGACAAGATCGCCGCGTTCGGCGGCAGCCTGCCTTGCGCCGGGCTCATGACGCTTTCCGTGATGGAGACCGACGCCAAGGTCGCCGCCGGATTCAAGACGCTGAAGGTCAAGATCTCGCCGGAGACTTCCGAGGAATCCATCCTCAGCGTCATGCAGCGGTTCCAAGGCCGGCTTCGTCTGGATGCCAATGGTTCGCTGGACCTGCAGGCGGCGCGACGCTGGGCCGAGTTCGCCCGCGCGCAAGCGCAGGTGGAATTCCTCGAACAACCGCTGCCGGTCGGTCATCCCGGCTATGCGTCGCTCGGCCCCGACAAGGTCGCGCTCGACGAATCCTTCCTCACTCCGGGCGGAGTCAACTGGGGCGGTACCATCGTCGTGAAGCCGCTGCTCGCCGGCGATTGGGACGAGCTGCTCGCATGGCGCGCCACGCATCCGGGCGCCGTCGTGTATTCCTCCTGCTTCGAGACCGCGATCGGCCGACAAGGCGCGCTCTGGCTGGCCGCGCAGGATCAGGCCGCCGGCACGGTCGGTTTCGACACGTTGGGCCGCTTTGAAAGCGACGGCCGCGACCGGCACGCGCAAGGAGCGGATGCCAGCGGCCTGCCGGGCTACGATTGGGCGACCTTCTGGCATGACCTGACATGAGCGCCGTCGCGGTCTTCCACGCGGACCACGCCGCGCACCTGCGGGAAGCCCTGCAAGCGCATGACGCCGGCCTGCCGGTGTTCCTGGGCAATCCCCGGTGGTCCGCGCAAGACCTCGCCGAAGCCGCGCGCCAGATCCCGCGCGGCACGATCGTCAAAGGAGAGGCGCCGGAGCCGCGCGGACTCGGCACCTGCGACTGGCCGAAGAACTGGCGCGGCCGCGTGATGATTCCGACTGGCGGTACCGGCGGCAAAGTGAAGTTCGTCATCCATTCTCCGGAAACCCTCCGCGCCGCGGCGCTCGGCCTGCGCGATGCGCTCGTCGCACGCGGGCTCTCGCCGATCCTGCACGGCGTGACGTGCACCCCGCCCTGGCATGTGAGCGGCTTCATGCCCGCGATCCGGGCGCGCGTCACCGGAGGCAGCCATCATGTGATCGACGGCCGCTTCGACGAGCTGACCGCCCTCCCCTCCGTCGCATTCCCCGCCGCCGGCACGAAAATCATCTCCTTGGTCCCGGCGCAGTTGTCGCGCCTCCTGGCGCGAGCCGACGGCGAGGCGTGGTTGCGAATCTATGACGTGATCCTGCTCGGCGGTTCATCCATGCCGACGCCCCTGCTCGCCGAGATCCGGTCGCGTCGCTTGCCCGTCTTCCTTACGTATGGCTCGACCGAGACCGCCGCGGCCTGCGCGCTCTGTCCGCCGGAAAAAATCTGGGCGGGGGAATCCGTCCGCGGCACCGCCTTGCCCGGCGTGACGTTCGCGACGAACTCCGAAGGCGTCGTCACCATCGCCAGCCCGGCGCTCGGTATCGGACTGTGGCCGGACGCGCCGCTCGAAAGCCCCTGGGCGAGCGGCGACCGCGGCGAAGTCGCACGGGACGGCAGCGTCAAGGTTTCCGGACGAGCCGATCGCGTCATCATCACCGGCGGGGAAAAGGTCGACCCCGCGCGCGTGGAGCAGGTCCTGCTCGCGACCGGGCTCGTGAAAGAAGCGCTCGTGCTCGGGATGGTCGACGCGCGCTGGGGAGAAGTCGTGACGGCCTGCGTGATCGGCCCGGCGTCCGCCGAAAGCGCTTTGCGCCTGGCCTGCGAACAGATCGAGCCGGCGGCACGTCCGCGTCGCTACGTGTTCGTCCCGAGCATGCCGACGAACGCCAGCGGTAAGCCGGACCGGGAAGCGATCGCGAAGCTGGCCGCTTAGGCGCGGACGGCTTTCCAGACGCGCAGACAGGATTCGACCAGGGCCGGGAACTCCGCGAGGGGCACCTGCGAAGGGCCGTCGGAGATCGCTTTCTTCGGATCCGGGTGCGTCTCCATGAAGAGACCGTCGGCGCCCGCGGCGAGCGCCGCCTTGGCGAGGACCGGGACGTATTCGCGCTGACCGCCGGAAGAACCGCCGGCGGCGCCAGGCAGCTGCACGGCGTGCGTCGCATCCATGATCGTCGGGTGGCCGAAGCCGGCCATGATCGGGAAGGAGCGCATGTCGACGACGAGGTTCTGGTAGCCGAAGGTCGTGCCGCGGTCGGTCTGCCAGATCTCGGCGGCCTTGGCGCCTTCGAGCTTATCGACCACGAAACGCATCTCGAACGGGGAAAGGAACTGGCCCTTCTTCACGTTGACGACCTTGCCGGTCTTGGCGGCGGCGACGAGCAGGTCGGTCTGGCGGCACATGAACGCGGGGATCTGGAGCACGTCGACGACCTTGCCGACGGCTTCGCACTGCTCCGGGCCATGGATATCGGTGAGGACGTTGAAATCGAAGTCCTTCTTCACCATCGCGAGGAGATCGAGGCCGGCCTGCATGCCGGGTCCGCGATCGCCGCCGAGCGAGGTGCGGTTGGCCTTGTCGTACGAACCCTTGAAGATGATGTTCAGCTCCGGATGGCGGGCGGCCAAGGCCTTGAGCTCCGTGGCGACGGTCCGGCAATTGGACTCCGATTCGAGGGAGCAAGGTCCGGCGATGAGGAGCAGACGGCGCTTATCGTGCAGCATGCGGCAGGATAGGACGGGCGGCGCCCTCAGGGCGAGCCGTAAGGAGCGCTCAGCGACCCAGCCAGGACAGCACTTCCGGCAGCGACCGCGTGTTGAGCACCTGCTCCGACGTCAGCCAGCCCTTGCGAGCGATGCGGACGCCGTGGGCGGCGAAGGCCAGCTGGTCGACGTCATGCGCGTCCGGATTGATCGAACACAGCACGCCCTTCTCGGCCGCGCGGCGCCACCAGCGCCAGTCGAGGTCGAGGCGCCACGGGTTCGCGTTGAGCTCGATGATCGTGTCGTTGGCCGCGGCGGCGTCGATGACCTTGGCGATGTCGACTTCGTAGGGCTCGCGCTTGTTGAGCAGGCGGCCGGTCAGGTGGCCGACCATATCGACGTGTTCGTTCTCGATGGCCTTGATGATGCGGGCCGTCTGCGCCTCGCGGTCCAAGGTGAAGAGGTTGTGCACCGAGGCCACGACGAAGTCCAGGCGCGCGAGGACGTCGTCCGTGAAGTCGAGCGAGCCATCCTTGAGGATGTCGACCTCGCTGCCGGAGAGCACGCGCACGCGATACTTCTTCGAAGCGTTGAGCTTCGCGATGTCCTCGAGCTGCTTCGCCAAGCGGGCCTCATCGAGGCCGCCGGCCTGGAAGCTGGACTTCGAGTGGTCCGAGATGCCGAGGTATTCCCAGCCCTGCGCCTCGGCGGCGGCGGCCATCTGGTCGAGCGTGTGATCGCCGTCCGATTCCGTGGTGTGATTATGGAAGACGCCGCGCAGATCGGAGAATTGGACGAGCTTCGGCAGGTTGCCGGCTTCGGCGGCGTCGATCTCGCCGTTGCCTTCGCGAAGTTCGGGCGGGATCCACGGCAGGCCGAGCGCGCGGAAGACCTCTTCCTCGCTCTGGGCGCCGGGCGCGACGGACTTCTCGTCGACGGACTTGAAGCCCCACTCGCTCATACTGAGCCCGCGGCCGAGCGCGCGGTGGCGCATGGCGACGTTATGCTCCTTGGAGCCCGTGAAGTGATGGAGCGCGAAATAGAACTGCTCGGCCGGGACGACGCGGAGATCCGCCTGCAGGCCGTTTTCGAAGCGCACACTGGATTTCGTCTCGCCGTGAGCGGTGACCTCCTTGACCCCCGGATAGGCGACGAACCAGTCCATGATTGGCTTCGGTTCGGACGAGGCCACGAGGAAGTCGAGGTCGCCGACCGTCTCGCGGGCGCGGCGCAACGAGCCGGCGGATTCGGCGAGCGAGACCTGGGGCAGAGCGCGGAGCCCGGCGAGGATCGGCTCGGCGATGGCGGCGGCCTCGTACCAACGATGCCGCTTACCGTAGGCGATACGGTTCTTGATCCCTTCGAGGATCTTTTCCTGCGTCTTCGCGCCGAAGCCCTTGAGCTCGGCGACCGCGCCGGATTCGCAGACTTCCTTCAGTTTCGCGAGGTCTTCGACGGCGAGCTGCGTCCAGAGGGCGCGGACCTTCTTCGGCCCGAGGCCGGGAATCTGCATGACCTCGAGGAGGCCGGCGGGGATGGAAGCCTTGAGCTTCTGGTGGAAAGGGAGCACGCCATCGCGACGGAGCGTCGTGATCTTGTCGACCAACGCCTCGCCGAGCCCGGGGATATCGGCGAGCTTGCCGCCGTCGATGAGCTCGCCGAGGTCTTCGGTCATGTTCTCGAGGATGCGGGCGCCGGCCGAGTAGGCGCGGATCTTGAACGGGTTTTCCCCGGTCAGTTCCATGAAGGTGGCGATCTCGTCGAGGATGCCCGCGATGTCGTTCTTCTCCATCATGGACGGCGGGCCTTCTCGGCGAGGTAGATGGCTTGGAGCGCGGCGAAATCGGCTTCGCGACTGCCGCTCTCGATCACATGCTGGTAGGAACCCGCATGGCGGATCTCTTCTTCGGCGGCGGCGACGCGACGGTCGATCTCGTCGGCCGGATCGGTGCCGCGACCGGTGAGGCGGCGACGGAGCTCGGCGTGATCGCTGACGCGGATGAAGACCGTGACCAGCGCGGCGGCGAGGCGAGGATCCGCTTCGCCCTTCGCGCGGATCGTGGCGGCGCCCTGGACGTCGACGTTCAGCAGCGCATCGAAACCGGCACCGAGATGCGTGGCGACGTCGGCCGCGCGTGGGCCGTAGAGATTCCCGTGGACGGTAGCGTGCTCGAGGAACACGCCTTGCGCGACCTGCTGTTCGAAGCTGCCGCGCGTGAGGAAGTGATAGTCCGCGCCGTCGGCTTCGCCGGTGCGAGGCGCGCGGGTCGTGCAGGTGATGACGCGGCGGATCGCCTGCGGGTAGGCCTCGGTGAGCCGAGAGCAGAGCGTGGTCTTCCCGCTGCCGGCCGGGCCCGAGACGACGATGAGCAGCGCGCGGCTCACGGGAGGCGTAAGGACTGGACGACGCACGCGGCCGCCAGCAGCAGGCTCAGGCCGCCGAAGAACTTGCGTCGGCCATCGGTGGCTAGGACCCAATCACATTGACGGCAGAAAACCGGCGGGGAGCAGGCCCACCAGAAACCGAAGAGGATCAGCACGCCGTAGCTCACCGAGGCCTCCAGCAAGCTGTGAGGAAGCTGCCGATAGCCGCCATCCAAAGCATGGCGGGCGAGGAAAAGCATGCATACGCCCAGCGCGCGGACCGACAGGAAGTCCGGCATATAGACGAAGGTGGCGAGGCTGGCGCCGATGAAGCCGATGACCACCGGCAGGCGCGGCAGCCCGGCGAGATCGGCCTCAGGGATGTTCATCAGCCACCAAGCGAACCAGCCGATGGCCAGCAGACCGAGGAGGTAGGTGGCGCCCTTCGAGCGGCGGAACGTACGTAAGACCGGGGCGTCGGTGACGATGAGCCAGCCGGCCAGGAGCAGGAAGGCGGCGAGCGCGTAGTAAGCTTGGGCGAGGATCACGGACACCATTAGGACGAGCCCATCGCCCGAGGCAACCCGTAGGTTCAGCGGGCGCGCAGCCGACCGACGGACCAGGCCGCATGTTCGGCCACCATCGGATCGGCATCGGCGAGGAGCGCCTCGGCGGAAGGCAGGTCGGCCGGCGTGCCGACATTGCCGAGCACCGTGAGCGCGTTGCGACGCCAACGGGCGAGGCCGAGCCGTTCGACCGGCGTGCCTTTGAAATGAGCGAGGAACTGCGCCTCCGTCCAGGCCAGCGTCTCGCGGAGCGGCGGGTGCGGACGAGGGGCGAAATGGGCCTCGCGGGTGGCGACAGCCCATTTGTTCCAGGGGCAGACGTCGAGGCAGTCATCACAACCGAAGACGCGGTCGCCGAGGGCTTCGCGGTATTCGAGGGGGATGGCGCCCTTGTGCTCGATGGTCAGGTAGGCCAGGCACTTGCGCGCATCCATCTTATATGGGGCAATGATCGCCGCCGTTGGGCAGGCGTCGATGCAGCGCGTACATGAGCCGCATCGGTCCGGCTCTTTCGCCGTCGACGCTTCGAGTTCGAGCGTCGTCAGGATGACGCCGAGGAACAACCAGGTTCCTGCGCCACGATGGATCAGGATCGTGCTCTTGCCCTGCCAGCCGAGGCCGGCCGCGGCCGCGACGGGCTTCTCGAGCACCGGTCCGGTATCGACGTAGGGCTTCTGTTCGCCGCCGAGCTCGCGCATCGCCTCACAAAGCTGCTGCAGGCGGGCGAGGATCACGTCGTGGTAGTCGGCGCCGAGGGCGTATTTCGCGATACGATAGCCGGCCGGAGGGTGTGGCTGGTAATAGTTGAGCCCGACGACCACGAGGCTGCGCGCCTCCGGCATGACCTTGCGCGCGTCGGTGCGTCGATCGGGATTACGGGCCAGCCAGGCCATGTCCCCGTGCATGCCGTCGGCGATCCACTTCTTGAAATAGTCGGCGCGGACATCGACCTCGACCGGCGCGACGCCGAACGCATCGAAGCCCAACGCCTTCGCCGAAGCCTCGAGTCGCTGGCGGAGGGCGCGGGGGTCCATCGGGCTCAGCCCAGGATCGAAAGCACGCGGCTGACGATTTCTTCGACCGGAGCGAGCTTGCCGACGCCTTCATAACCGCAGGCCAGCATGCCTTCGGCCGGCTCGACGATGGCGTGGCCGCGGGAGCGGAGCGTCTTCAGATTGGCCTGCGTCGCGGCGTGCTCGTACATCTTGCCGTTCATCGCCGGGCAAAGCAGGACCGGGCCGCGGGTCGCGAGGTAGACGGAAGTCAGGAGATCGGGGGCGAGGCCGTGGGCAAATTCCGCGAGGACATTGGCCGAAAGCGGCGCGACGAGGAGCAGGTCGGAAGAATCGGCGATCTCGATGTGGCCCGGGACGGAATTGGCGCCTTCCGCCCAGAGGTCGAACGCCACCGGTCGACGGGAGAGCACCTGGAGCGTCATCGGCGTGATGAACTGCGTCGCGCCCTTGGTCATGACCACCTGGACCTCCGCGCCATATTTGACCAGCTGAGAGGTCAGGTCCGCGGCCTTATAGGCGGCGATGGAGCCGGTGACACCGAGGGTGATGCGTTTGCCGACGAGCTGGGACATGACAGCCCCCCACGATGGGAAGCACCGAGGGTGAGGCGAGGGGAAAGGCGGCGAGCGATGCCGAAAACAAGAGCTTTCGGGCGAAACCTGCCCCTTTTCTTGTTTGCCATGCCTGCCCACGGGGGTTCGCATTGGCTTCTCTTATGCAATCCGACATTGGTCTCATTGGTCTGGCCGTCATGGGTCAGAACCTCGCCCTCAACATCGCCGACCACGGCTTCGCGATCTCGGTCTACAACCGCACGACCGCCAAGACCGACGAGTTCGTAAAGGAAAACCCGAAGACCCCGGGCAAGCTGACCGGCTGCCCCACCATGAAGGACTTCGCGGCCTCCCTTAAGAAGCCCCGCAAGGCCGTCATCCTCGTCAAGGCCGGCGGCCCGACCGACGCCGTGATCAACGAGCTCGCCGCGGTCTTCGAGCCGGGCGACATCATCATCGACGGCGGCAACGCCCTTTGGACGGACACCATCCGTCGCGAACGCGAGCTCAAGGCCAAGGGCCTCCGCTTCATCGGCTCCGGCGTCTCCGGCGGCGAAGAAGGCGCCCGTTTCGGCCCGTCCCTCATGCCGGGTGGCGATGCCGCCGCCTGGGCTGAACTCAAGCCCATCTGGGAAGCCGTCGCCTCCAAGGTCGATGCCGTCACCGGCGTCGAGCTCACCGGCGCGACCCCGGGCAAGCCCATCAAGGGTGGCGTGCCCTGCGTCGCCCATATCGGCCCGGATGGCGCCGGCCACTACGTCAAGATGGTCCACAACGGCATCGAGTACGGCGACATGCAGATGATCTGCGAAGCCTACGACCTCATGCGCGGCCTCCTCGGCATGACCCCCGACGAGATCGGCACCACCTTCGAAGAATGGAACAAGGGCGACCT
>CAIXQT010000037.1 GCA_903921665.1 uncultured Opitutia bacterium | reverse complement strand
GCCTGCGCGCGCTCGATGCAGGCGAGCATGCGTTTGTAGTCCTTGGGCATCACCTTGACAAACTTCGGCACGAAACTCTCCCAGTCAGTCAGCACGTCGAGGGCGCGATGGCTCTTTGTGTAGTCGAGATGCTTCTGGATCATCGCACGGATGGCGGCGATTTCCTTGGGATCCTCGAGTTTTTCGAGGCCGACCATCTGGGGGTTGACGCGCTGCGCAAAGTCGCCGCTCTCGTCGATCACGTAGGCGACGCCGCCCGACATGCCGGCGCCGAAGTTGCGGCCGGCGCGGCCGAGCACGACGACGTTGCCGCCAGTCATGTACTCGCAGCCGTTGTCACCGATCGCCTCAACGACGGCGGTGACACCGGAGTTGCGGACCGCGAAGCGTTCGCCGGCCATGCCGCGGATGAAGACCTCGCCGGCGGAGGCGCCGTAGAGGGAAACATTGCCGACGATCATGTTCTCCTCGGCCTTGAAGAGCGAATTGGCCGGCGGGTAAATGATGAGCTTTCCTCCCGAGAGGCCCTTGCCAAAGTAGTCATTGGCATCGCCCTCGATGACGAGGGACATGCCGCGGGTGACGAAGGCGCCGAAGCTCTGGCCGGCCGAGCCGGCGAACTTCAGCTTGATCGTGTCCTCCGGGAGCCCCTTGGCCCCGTATTTCCGGGTGACCTCACCGCTCGTGATCGTGCCGACGACGCGGTGCACGTTGCGGATCGGCAATTCGGCGGTGACCTTCTCGCCCCGATCGATGGCAGGGCGGCAGAGGGCGAGCAGCTTCGTCATGTCGAGCGACTGTTCGAGGCCGTGATCCTGCTTCATCTGGCAGTAGCGTCCGACATCGGAGTCGACATCGGGCTGGTAGAGGATGTTGGAGAAATCGATCCCCTTGGCCTTCCAGTGGTCGACGGCCTTCCTTCCCTCGAGCCGATCCGTGCGGCCGATCATTTCCTCGACGGTGCGGAAGCCGAGCAGCGCCATGATTTCGCGCAGGTCCTCGGCGATGAAGCGCATGAAGTTGACGACGTGCTCAGGCTTGCCGGTGAACTTGGCGCGGAGCTTCGGGTCCTGCGTGGCGACGCCGGTGGGACAGGTGTTGAGATGGCAGACGCGCATCATGATGCAGCCCGTGGTGACGAGCGGCGCGGTGGCGAAGCCGAATTCCTCGGCGCCGAGCAGCGCGGCGATGACGACATCACGGCCGGTCTTGAGCTGGCCGTCGGTCTCGACCGCGATGCGGGAGCGGAGGTTGTTGAGGACGAGGGTCTGGTGGGTCTCGGCGAGGCCGAGTTCCCAAGGCAGGCCGGCATGCTTGATGGAGGTCTGGGGCGAGGCGCCCGTGCCGCCGTCGAATCCCGAGATCAGGACGACGTCCGCGTGCGCCTTGGCCACGCCCGTGGCGATGGTGCCGACGCCGACTTCCGAGACGAGCTTCACGCTGACGCGCGCGGCGCGGTTGGCGTTCTTCAGGTCATGGATGAGTTCCGAAAGGTCCTCGATCGAGTAGATGTCGTGGTGCGGGGGAGGGGAGATGAGTCCCACGCCCGTGGTCGAGTGGCGCACCTTGGCGATCCAAGGATAGACCTTGCCGCCGGGGAGCTGGCCGCCTTCGCCGGGCTTCGCGCCCTGGGCCATCTTGATCTGGAGTTCCTTGGCGTTGGTCAGGTAGCGGCTCGTGACGCCGAAGCGGCCGGAAGCGACCTGCTTGATGGCGGAATTCTTGGAGTCGCCCTGTTCGTTGGTCCAGGTGAAGCGCGCCGGGTCTTCGCCGCCTTCGCCCGTGTTGGACTTGCCGCCGATGCGGTTCATCGCGATCGCGAGGGCTTCGTGGGCTTCGGAGGAGATGGAGCCGTAGCTCATCGCGCCCGTCTTGAAGCGCTTCAGGATGTTGTCGACGGATTCGACCTCGCTGATGTCGACCGGCGTGCGGGTCTTGAACTGGAGCAGGCCGCGGAGCGTGAAGATCTGCTTCATCTGGTCGTTCACCAGACCGGAGTAGACCTTGAAGGTGTCGTAGTTGTTCGTGCGGACGGCCTTCTGCAGCGAGTGGATGACCTGCGGGCTGAAGAGGTGGCCTTCGCCTTCGTTGCGCCACTGGTAGTCGCCGCCGACTTCGAGGGTGGCAGGGGTGTCGACGCGCTCAGGGAACGCGCGGTTGTGGCGTTCGAGGGTCTCTTCGGCGACCGCGGCGACGTCCGCGCCTTCGATGCGCGTGGCCGTCCCGGTGAAGTACTTATCGACGACCTTCTGCTGGAGGCCGACGCATTCGAAGATCTGGGCGCCGAGGTAGCTCTGGATGGTCGAGATGCCGATCTTGGAGGCGACCTTGACGATGCCCTTGGTGGCGGCCTTCACGTAGTTCTTGCACGCCGTGTAATGGTCGACGCCGACGAGGAGTCCCTGCTTGATCATGTCGTCGAGGGTCTCGAACGCCAGGTAGGGGTTGATGCCCGCGCAACCGTAGCCGATGAGCGTGCAGAAGTGGTGCACTTCGCGCGGCTCGCCGGACTCGAGGATGAGGCCGACCTTGGTGCGCTTGCCTTCGCGGATCAGGTAGTGGTGCAGGCCGGCGACGGCGAGCAGGGGCGGGATGGCGGCGTTGTTACGGTCGACGCCGCGGTCGCTCAGGATGATGAGGTTGATGCCCGCGTCGATGTGGAGGCCGGCCTGGCGGCAGACTTCGTCCATGGCCTTCTCGAGGCCCTTGGCGCCGGACTTGGCGTCGAAGAGGGTCGGGATGGTGACGGACTTGAACTGGCCGTGGGCGACGTGGCGGAGCTTGGCGAGTTCCTCGTTGGT
>CAIXQT010000036.1 GCA_903921665.1 uncultured Opitutia bacterium | reverse complement strand
TTCTCCCGCTTGAAAGCGCTACGGCTGGGCAATCCCTTGCCGAGAAGGGTCGCGATGCTACCACCGACGGCCGGCGCGCGTAATTCATCGGGCGCGGCCATGGTCCATTCCTCCACGTTACCTAGTAGATCGTGAAACCCTTGGGCATTGGCGGTCGCGGTCGCGACGGCCCGAGCGGTGGCTCCATCGCTATTTTCCGCCCCCCAGGCCTGCTTGGGATCAATGGGCTTGGTGAGGTCGCCGGCGGCGGCGGTGATTTCCGCCAAGGTCGGCAGGCGGGCCGGGGCTCCCAGCAGCCAGCCCAGCCGGAGGGCGAAAGATTCGGCGTCGGCATAGGTGACGGATTCGACCGGGTTAGCCTCCCGTCGGACGGAGCTCGGATTGGAACCCATGACGGAGGCATAGATGCCTTGCGGGATCTCCGTCCGATAGAGACGGACTTTCATGCCCGGAATCGGCAACAGGTTTCGGTCGACACCGTCGAGCAAGCCGCGGATCACGGCCGCGTTGCCGGCGAGATACTCGAGTTCGCGTCGCTCGCTATCTTCCGGCAGGAAGACGCCGGTGTTGGCCTCGGCCAATCGCCGGGCCTCGAGCACCAATTCATCCGCAAGCTTGATCGCTTCGTCGGCGCGGCGGGCGCGTAAGGCGGCCCGCATGCCATCACGGCGGCCGCGTAGCGCGACGATCTCGCCATGGAAGCGGGCATGATTGAAGCGAGTGGAAATCAAAGCCTCTTGGGTGCGGTCAGCGAAGGTGCTGCGTGGAAAATCCGTAAGTAGTTTGGCGAAAGCATCGACCGCGGCCTGCCAGGCGCGCGTCGCCGACGGCCAGTCGCCGGCTTGCTCGAAGCCCTCGGCCTTGGCCCGTTGCGCCTTCACGCCATTCCACACGTCGCCGGATACGGCGGTCTCCCGGCGCTCCGCAAGCTTGTCGGAGCGACCGAACTCCGTGTTACGGACATCACGATAACGGGCGAGAAACTCCGTCTCCGCATCGATGGCTTGATTGAACATGGCGGCGGCTTCGGCGAACTTTCCGGCCGCGAAAAGTTTTTCGGCTCCCGCCTCGAGGTCTCGGCCGCGCTGCCAGAGGGGCCCGGATTCCAGCCGGCGCAACCGGGTGTCCAGGCGGGCGCGGCGGCCGGGCTCGGCCAACCCGGAGAATTCCCATTTCTGCTCGATTTCCAGCTCACAGGCGATGGCGCGGCGGAGCAGCTGGATCGCGGCCGGCTCATCCGTCTTGGCGATGGTGAGCGCCTTGGCTTCGGCCTCGTCGGAATCATGCCGGAGGCGTTCCCCACGGATGAGGTGCAGCCGACGGCGCAACGATTGCTGGCGGGCGTTATCGGTGCCGATGGATTGGCGGGCGGAGATGTGCTCCTCCTGGGCGCGCAAAGCCCCTTCGAGCAAGGCGATGTCTTCTTCCCGGAGGTCGAACCGTTCCTGCCGGATCTTCTCGAAAGCGGCTTCAAGCTGGAGCGACTTCTGCCGCAAGGCTTCCGCCTGCTCCGGCGTGACCAGCAGCTCAGCTTGGCGCGTTTGGCGGCGGTCGGCGGTGTAAAGGAGCACGCAGGCGACGCCGAGCACGAAGAACACCGCGAGCAGGAGCGGCACCCTCACCTTGAGCCAAAGTTCCTCGCTCAGGAGCTTCCTTCGGCCTGACCGCGGATCGGGAGCGGACACGAAGTCGTTCTTGGGGTTATGTGGGCCGGAAGTCATGGCAGGACCGACAACTTTGTCGCTGGCGGTTTGTTTGCTTTAATAGTTAATCACTCTGGTTCATCAAAGAAGCACCTTCAATCTTGGAAATGGCTCAATTCAAGCGCATCGCCGTCGTCGGCGCCGGCCTCATCGGCGGCTCAATCCTCCTCGCGGCGGCGAGGAAGGGCCTGGCCGGGTCGCTCACGTGCTGGTCGCGCTCCGAAAACTCCCGCGCCACGCTACGCACCTTCGGCGTGGCGGAAGTCTTCGCTGACGCCGCGGAATGCGTCCGCGGCGCCGACCTGGTCATCGTCACCACGCCGGTGGATACCGCGGAGGAGACTTTCCTGGCGATCAGCCCCGGCCTGAGCCCTGGCGCCATCGTCACGGATGCCGGTAGCGTCAAGGTCGCGATCCAACTCGCCGCACGACGCCTCCCTGCCGCAAATCCTTTCGTCGGCGCGCACCCGATGGCCGGCGGTGAGAAAGCCGGCGCCGCCCACGCGGCGGCCACCCTCTTCGAAGGTCGCGTCTGCTTCGTGACGCCGACCGGCAGCGAAGACCCCAAGGCGGTCGAAGCCGTACGCGGTTTCTGGCAGGCGCTGGGATCCGTGCTCCATGAGACCGACGCCGCCAAGCACGATGAAATCGTCGCCGCGATCAGCCACGTACCCCATGCGGCCGCCTCGGCCCTGATGCTCGCCGTCATGGATCAGCCGGGCTTCCGTCGGTTTGCCGTCGGCGCGGGCCTACGCGATACCACCCGTATCGCCGCCGGCGAAGAAAACCTCTGGGTTGGCATCATGTTGGCCAATGCCCGCCATACCGCCGCGGGGCTCCGGGATCTGGAACGCCGGACCGCCGAACTCCGGACCGCCGTCGAAGCCAACGATGCCGAAACGCTTCGGCGTCTGCTCGCCGAAGCCCGGGTCGCGCGTCAGAACCTGGACCGCGCCGAATGAGCCCGACTATCGTCATCCGTCCCTTCCAGACGCCGGCACGCGGCGTCGCGCAGGTGCCAGGCTCGAAGAGCATCACGAACCGCGCCCTGATCCTCGCCGCGCTCGCCGACGGCCCTACCCTGTTTACTGGAGCGCTGTTCAGCCGCGACACCCGCATCCTCATCGCCGCCTTGCAAGCACTGGGCTTCGAAGTGTCGGCGGACGAATCCGCCGGGACGATCCGTATCATCGGCCTCGGCGGCCGCATCCCGAACGCCCGCGCGAAGATCCACGTCGGCAACGCGGGGACGGCCGCCCGCTTCCTGACCGCCTTCCTGGCGCTGGCGCCTGAAGGTTGCTTTGAGCTGGACGGAGACGAAGCCATGCGCGCCCGTCCGATGCGCGGCCTGCTCGACGCATTGACCGCCGCCGGCTGCCGCGCACTCAAGCCCGACGGCACCCCCGCGTCCGGCTTCCCCTTCACCCTGCATACCACCGGTAAGCTCGGGCGGCTCGAAGTCGACGCCTCCGCCTCTTCGCAGCTGCTCTCCGCGTTGCTGATGGTGCTGCCGCTTTCGGCCGGTGCCAGCGTCAGCATGAAAGGCTCGACGGTCTCCGAGCCGTTCGTCGACATGACCGCTCGCATGTGCGGGCAGTTCGGGCGCGAGCTGGTTCGGGGCGGCGATGGCTCCTGGTCCTGCCCTTCGCCGGGCGCCTACGTCGCGCAGTCCACCTATGCGATCGAGCCGGACGCGACCGCGGCCAGCTATTTCATCGCGCTTCCCGCTGTCACGGGATTCCGCGCCTCCGTGCGCATCGAAGGTTATGCCACCGGCGGCCTTCAAGGGGATACCGCCTTCGCGAAGGTGGCCGCAGCCTGCGGCGCCACGCTCAAGGCCGGCGACGGGACGCTCGTCGCCGACTCCTGGCCGGCCATCCGGGGCGGCGATTTCGATTTCAACGCGTTCTCCGATACGTTCCTCACGCTCGCGACCATCGCCACGCTGGCCGACGGCCCGGTGAAGATCCGCGGGATCGCCCATACGCGCAAGCAGGAGACCGACCGCGTGCTCGCGATGGCCACGGAGCTTGAACGCCTTGGCATCAAGGTCTCGCCGACCGCCGCGGAACTCCGCGCCGATGAGACGCTGTCTTCGTTGACCGTCTTCCCTGACAAGGCCGCGCTCCGTCGCGCGGCCGCCGCCGGGCCGATCTCGATCCACACCTACGAAGACCACCGCATGGCGATGAGTTTCGGCGTGCTCGGCAGCTTCGATCTCTTCGGCGATGGCCGGCCCTGGATCGCGATCGAAGACCCGGCCTGCACGGGCAAGACCTTCCCACGCTTCTTCCAGGCGCTCGAATCACTCCGCACGAACTTCATCCGCGTCTCCGTCGACGGCGGAGCGGCGTCGGGCAAGTCGAGCACCAGCCGACGGCTGGCCCAGGTCCATGGCTTGCTGCACGTCGACACGGGCGCGCACTACCGGAGCCTGACCCGCGCCTTGCTCCAAGCCGGCGCCTCGGCCGACGACCCGGCTTCGGTCAAGTCCGCCCTTGGCAAGCTGCGCATCGGCTCACGCATCATCGCGCGCCAAGGGGCCCGCAGTTCCGCGCTCACGCTCGATGGCGCACTGCCTGACGACGCCGAGCTCCGCACCCCTGAAGTCAACGCAGCGGTCTCCAAGATCGCCGCCTTGCCGTCCGTCCGCGCTTTCCTCCTCGAGTATCAACGCTCTCAGGTGAAGCTCGCCAGTGACCATGGCTTTGCCGGAGTCGTCATGGAGGGCAGGGATATCGGCTCGGTCGTCCTACCGGACGCCGAAGTCCGCATCTTCCTAGAGGCCGATGCCGAAGCGCGTACCTTGCGCCGCGCCGCCGAAGGCCAGTCCGACCAGGTCACGCAACGCGATCACCTCGATGCCACGCGCAAGGCCGCCCCGATGATCTGTCCTCCTGGCGCCCATCGGCTCGACAACACGCACAAGTCGCTCGAGGAAGTAGTCGGCGAGGTCGGCGAGCTCATCAAGGTGGCCGCCCTGCCCCGATGATCCTCGATTCAAAGAACCTGATCTATAAAGCCGTCTACCACGGCACGCGTGCGTTCATCGAAGTCTTCTCCACCCTGGAGGTCGAAGGTTGGGAGAACGTCCCCGCGGGCGCGTGCCTCTTCGCCTCCAACCACCAGAGCATGCTCGACCCACCTTTGATCGGTTCGAGCCTTCCCCGGGAGATCTCCTTCATCGCCCGTCGTTCGCTCTTCGATAACCCCGTCTTCGGATTCGTGATCCGCGCCTGCCATTCGATTCCCGTGGACCGCGGCGAGGCGGACATCGGCGCGATCCGCTCCGCCTTGGCCGCGCTGAAAGGCGGCGAAGGCCTCCTGATATTCCCTGAGGGCACCCGCAGCGCCGATGGGGTCATCGCGGCCCCCAAGGCGGGCGCCGGTCTCCTTGCATGCCGGTCAGGCGTCCCCGTGGTGCCGATCCATATCCGCGGGGCACGCGACGTGCTGCCACGTGGTGCATTCTTCCCGGCAGGTTCGGCGCGGATTCGCGTCCGCTTCGGCAAGGCGATGCTCCCGGGCGAATACGACCCGGGCAGCGAGCATCCCGATCGTTCGATCGAGGCATCTCGCCGTATCCTGGAGCGGATCAAGTCGCTCCCGGACTGCGACGAGCCGGGACTCTAAGCTGGCTTCGGCTCAGGAAATCCGCTGCGGCATCACGACGCAGAGGAAGTCATCCTTCAGACCGCGGATGACGCCCGGGGACATCTCGTCCTTGAATTCGAAATCGATTTCGTCCTCGGTCAACGCCTTCAGCGGATCCGTGATGTACTGCGGGTTGAAGGCGATGTTCACGTCCGGGCCCTCGTACTTCACGGCGATGGGCTCATGCGCGTCGCCGCTGTCGGACTTCGCGGAGATTTCGAGGTTCTGGGACTTCTTGGACACGCTCATCCGGATCGTGTTGTTGCGATCGTCGGTCATCAGCGCGGCGCGGTTGACGCTTTCGAGCAGCTTCTCGCGCTCGAGGCGGACCTTGGAACCGGCGTCCTTCGGGATGACCTGGCGGTAGTTCGGGTAGTTGCCTTCCACGACCTTGGAAACGAGCTGGATGCGGTCCACGAGGCCTTCCTCGTTCTTCGGAATGTCGATCGTGAAGCCGACCTGGCGTTCGTTATGCGAGACGTGCGCTTCGCCGCCGGCCTTGAGCAGGCGCATCAGTTCGATGATCGTGCGGGCAGGCAGGATGAGCGCGAGGGTCTTGTCGGTGCCGGCGATCTTGCGTTCGCACTTGGCGAGACGACGTCCGTCCGTCGCGACGACGGTGAGCTTGCCTTCGGCGAATTCGAAGAACACGCCGTTGAGGATGTAACGGTTTTCGTCGGAGGACTGCGCGTAGCTCACCTTGCGGAGCATATCGCCGAGGTCATCTTGGTTGATCGAGATGGTCGGCTGGCCGGCGAAATTGGAGATCGGCGGGAACTGATCGGCGGGCAGGCCGGCGATCTGGAAAACCGAACTGCCGGAAGTGATCTTTACGCGGTCCTTGCCGGTCAGCTCCACGATCGTGTCGCTGCTCGAAAGCGCGCGGATGATCGGGACGAGTTTCTTCACGGGAAGGGTGATGCGGCCCGGGGAGGAGACGGAGGCCTTGATGCGACAGCAGATGCCCAGGTCGAGATTGGTGGTCGTCAGGGTGATGGTATCGCCTTCGGCTTCGATGAGCACGTTCTGCAGGATCGGCATCGTCGCGCGGTTACCGACGACGTTGGTCACGCTGGAGAGGCCGTTGAAAAAGTGATTCCGGTTAACCTTGAACTTCATGATGACCGAAGAATTGAGGACAGGCAGGGGGTGAGGCAACCCCTCATTGCCGACATACCGGGACGGACTGTATCTAGTTACTCTTCATTTATAAATACCAGTAGCATCAGTAGGTGTCGGAATCCCGTGTACAGTTCCGCAAGCCGCTGGTGAGAGGACTTATCGGTGACCGTCGACGTTGTGCTTCCGGGGTGAATAAGTCCTCGGTTGTTCACATGCGGCCAGACCGACCGATTCTTCACCGCCTATTCACACCTTGGACACCGGCTCATCGTCATCGTCGGGAGCGGGGTCCATTTCGCTCTTCTTGAGGAGGAAGATATGACGGAAGATGCTGAAGGAGATGTAGCCGAGGAAGATGGCCGGGAAAGAATACTGAGGGTAACGGAAGACCACGGCCCCGATGATGATGATCAGGATGAAACCACGGGTGCGGGCACGGGCGGTCCAATCCAGCTTCTTGAAGCTAGGGAAACGCACATTGCTCACCATCAGGAAGGAGATGATGAGCATCAGGGGCAGCAGGCTCCAAGACCATGCTTGGGCTTCCTCGAAAGGGTTCTGGCCCTTCGCTTCCTGAATGATCTTTGAAAGCACCAGGACCAGGGAAGCGATCATGCCAGCGGCGGCCGGTGACGGAAGGCCCACGAAATCGCCTCCGGCGGCCCGCTTTTCGTTGCCGGGGACCAAGGGGTTCGTGAGCACGTTGAAGCGCGCCAGGCGCACGCCGGCGCAAAGAAGATAGATGAAGGCCAGCAGCCAGGTGACCAACTGGACGTTGTCCGTCGCTTCGGGCTTGATGACCAGGAAGCAGGCCATCAGGGCGGGGGCGACGCCGAACGAGACGGTGTCCGCGATGGAGTCGAACTCGGCTCCGAAGAGCGATTCCCGCTTGGTGGCGCGGGCTACCCGTCCATCGAAGAGGTCGCAGACGCAGGCGAAAAGGATGAACCAGACCGCCATAATATAGTGCTCCGCCCGGCCTTCGGCGGTCAGCGTGGTGAAGCGCGCCTCGATGCAGTTCTTGATGGCCAGGAAGCCGCAGAGCATGTTGCCCGCCGTGAAGAGGTTGGGCAGCAGGTAGATGCGCGCGGCTTCTTCAGGCGAAGAATAGTGAGGTTTTACGGGGGGCGTGGTCACGATTAGGACTTAGGGGTTTCGTCGAGGTATTTCCAGAAGCCGCCCTCTTGTTCGATGCGGGCTTCGTCTTCCGGGAAAGGCAGCCGCGAGCGGAAGGCAAAGTCGGCATAGGTGTGCTTATGCAAGACGTAGTTGGCCATCAGGGAGCCCTCGCTGGCTTCGAAGTAGATCCGGAATTCACCGACGCGCAGCCGGTGATAGGTGTGGCCTCCGCGGCGGACGGTGCCGAGATCGGAGCTGCCGCGCAGCAGGTCTTCCGGCGTGAGCGACGTGAACGCTTCGACGACATCCATCTGCTCCAAGGTGGGCAGCTTCGCGAGCTCGCGCATCGCCTGGTCGCTGAAATTCACTTGATACATCGGAGTCGGCATCCAACGCCACCCACGCCTCTACGGCAATCATTCAGTTCGGACGAGACCAGCGGGACACCAGTAAAACCGCCTGTTTTTCGACTAAATCCAACACTTTTTCAAAATCGTCGCTTTCGCCGTAATAGGGATCGGGTAACGCGACGTCGTCCAGGAACAGTCGCAGGCGGGATTGATGTTCAGCCGGGCAACGCCGGCGAAGTTCATGCAGGTTGAGCTCATCCGCGGCGAGGATGAGGTCGAACTCGAGGAAGTCGGATGCGTGCACCTGACGGGCGCGCAGCGTCGAAAGGTCATACCCACGAGCCTTCGCGTGACGCACCGATCGCTGATCCGGCGAATCGCCGATATGGTAGTTTTCGGTCCCGGCGGAATCGAACTCGATGGCGAGTCCGGCCTGCTTGGCCTTGACGCGCAGCACGGCCTCGGCCGTCGGCGAGCGACAGATGTTACCCATGCAAACGAGCAACACCCGCCGAGGCTGGCCGGCCTTGGTCACGGCTTAGACCTTACCGCCGAAGCTCTGGTGATCGTCCAGGTCCAAGACGTCGAACCAGGTGACGATGTCTTCGCGCTTGGCGCCAGCCGGGGTCGCGGACTGGTATTCCGTGAGCTTGGCCCGGCCCGCCGGGGCGCTCGGGGCCCGCTGTTCATGGAAAGCGCTGAAAGCAGCGATTTCCTGGCCCGAACGGGGCTTCTTGGCGTTGGCCATGAGCCAGACGAGGATCTCTCCGTCACCTAAGCCCTTATCAATATGAGACTTAAGAGCATCAGCTTCGACTCCAAGGAACTCTAAGACGTTCTTATCCAGGGAGCACCCGTAGTTATATTCGCCGTTTTTACCGGTCTTGGTTGCCCGGGCCTTGTCGATCATGCGCGGCAGGATGACCAGTCCGCCAAGGCGGACGCGGGGGCTGCGAGGGGGGTGCTGGGTGAGGTCGTAGAGGTCGTGGGCCATAATGAAGGCGAACCTACTAACCACCCCCTTCTTCGCAAGAAAACAGGAAGGCTTGAGGGTTTGCCAAAATGTCACACCACCCTTTAATCGGACCAATGCTTCATCTGGCTGCCAATCTCGCCGCCCATCCTCTTTCCCGGGATTGCCTGCTGGGGTGCGCCGCCGTGTTCCTGGTCGCTGCGGTGCTCGACGGACTCGCCGCCAAGGATCCTTCGGCGAGGGTGCCGTCCGCCGGACTCTGGTTGCTCCGCGGCGGCTGGATCCTGCTCACCACCATGCTCGCCTACCAAGGCCTGCGTACGCATGCCCTGCCGGTCGCCAGCCCCGCCGAAATCCTGCTCTCGATCGCCTGGGGTCTGGCCGGTCTCTCGCTCTTCCTGGACCTCACCTTCAATCATCGGCTGCCCACCTGGGCGATCGCCGGCAGCACCGCGCTCTGCCTCGTGGCGGCCGGCTTCCTCGGCGTCGTCGAACAACCTTTGGACAACGCGGGCAAGCCGCTGATCGCGATACATGTCGGCGCCGCCATCCTCGCTTATTGCGTGCTGGGCGCGCAGGCGCTCAACTCGGCGGCCTATCTCCTGCAGGATCGCGCCTTGGCGCGCCATCAATTCGGCGGCATCTACGCGTTGCTCCCGGCGCTCGTCCCGCTCGACCGCATCGGTGCGCAGCTCATGGGCGCGGCGGTCTGGCTGCTCGGGCTTTCCTTGGTGATCGGCGCGACGGACTGGGCCCAACGTGACCTCGCGTTGGTCGCGTCGCCGAAGCTCATCGCGTCGCTCATCACCTGGCTCGGCTGCGTCTGGATCGTCGTGCAGCGCCGGCGCCTCCGTCTTTCGGGCGCGTCTTTCGCGCGCGCTTCCCTGTTCGCTTCCGTCCCGGCGCTGATCGCGCTTTATCTTTCGCTCCCCTCCGGCCGATGAGCGAACGCTCCCGTAATCTGGTGGCGCTGAGCGCCACGCATCGTACCGCCGGCCTCGATGAGCGCGCCGCCTTCACGGTACCGGCGGGCGGAGCCGAGGTCTTCTATGCCGCGGCGCGAGAAGCCGGTCTCGCCGAAGCCGTCCTGCTTGCGACCTGCAATCGGCTCGAGGCTTACGCGGTCGGCGACGAAGCCGCCGCCTTGCACGTCCGGAGCGCGCTGCTCAAGGCCACGGGCGCTCCGGCGGCCGCGCTTGACCAGCATCTTCGTCCCGTCCCCGGCCTTCAGGCGGTCGAACATCTTTTCTCCGTCGTCTCCGGCCTCGAATCGCAGATGGTCGGCGAAGTCGAGATCGCCGGTCAGGTGAAGGATGCGTATGCCGACGCGCTCGCCCGCGGCATGACGGGCCCGGTGCTCAACCGCGTCTTCCAGCGTGCGTTCCAAGCGGGCGCTTGGGCGCGCACCAACACCGGCATCTCCCAGGGCCAGGTCAGCCTCGGGAACGTCGCCGTCGAACTGGCGTTGCGCGTCTTCGGCTCGCTCGCGGAAGCCCGCGTGCTCGTGCTTGGCACCGGCGACGTCGGCCGCCAAGTGGTCCAGGCGCTCGTCTCCCGCGGCGCTTCGCAGGTCTCGGTCGCTTCGCGTACGTTCGAGAACGCCCGCACGCTCGCCGAGGAATTCTCCGGTTCTTCGCTCACGCTGGCCGACGCCCTGCG
>CAIXQT010000035.1 GCA_903921665.1 uncultured Opitutia bacterium | reverse complement strand
TTCGTCGAGTTCTACGGCGAAGGCACCGAGGCCCTGTCGCTCGCTGACCGCGCCACGATCGCCAACATGGCCCCGGAATACGGCGCCACGATGGGCTTCTTCCCGGTCGACGACAAGTCGCTCGACTACCTCCGCCAGACAGGCCGCGACGAGTCGCACATCGAGTTGGTGAAGGAATATTACAAGGCCCAGGGCCTCTACGGCATCCCGAAGGCCGGCAGCATCGACTACACGCAGACCATCGACCTCGACATCAGCACGGTCGTCCCCTGCGTCTCCGGCCCGAAGCGTCCGCAGGACCGCATCGACCTCCCGAAGATCAAGGAGTCCTTCAACACGCTCTTCACCGCACCGAAGGACAAGAACGGTTTCGGCAAGGCCGCCGCCGATCGCGACGCCTCCGCCGCCGTCGGCGCCACGGGCCGCTCGCTCAAGCACGGCTCGGTCGTGATCGCCGCGATCACCTCCTGCACCAACACCTCCAACCCTTCCGTGATGGTGGCCGCCGGCCTTGTCGCCAAGAAGGCCGTCGAGAAGGGCCTGACGGTGAACCCGAACGTGAAGTGCTCGCTGGCCCCCGGTTCCCGCGTGGTCACCGATTACCTCAACGAAATCCAGCTCTCGGGCTACCTCGACCAGCTCGGCTTCAACCTCGTCGGCTACGGTTGCACGACCTGCATCGGCAACTCCGGTCCGCTCGACGCCGACATCGAAGGCGCCATCAAGAACGGCGACCTCGTCACGGCTTCCGTGCTCTCGGGTAACCGCAACTTCGAAGCCCGCGTCCACGGCGCGGTCCGCTCGAACTTCCTGATGTCCCCGCCCCTCGTCGTCGCCTTCGCCCTCGCCGGCCGCGTCGACATCGACCTCGACAGCGAACCGCTCGGCACGGGCAAGGACGGCAAGCCGGTCTTCCTCAAGGACGTCTGGCCCACCCAGGCCGAAGTCGCCGACCACGTCGGCCGCGGCCTCAAGCCCGCGATGTTCAAGTCGAAGTACGCCGCCGACTCCCTCGCCAACGCCACCGCTGAGTGGAAGGGCGTCCAGGGTGGCACGGGCGCGCGCTTCAGCTGGAAGGAATCGTCCACCTACATCCAGGAGCCGCCGTTCTTCAAGGGCTTCTCGATGACGCCTCCGCCGGTGCCGACGCTCACGAAGCTCCGCCCCTTGGCCATCCTCGGCGACTCCGTCACGACCGACCACATCTCCCCCGCCGGCGCCTTCAAGGAAGAGACCCCGGCAGGCAAGTTCCTCCTCGCGGCGGGCGTGTCCAAGAAGGACTTCAACTCCTACGGCTCTCGCCGAGGTAACGACCGCATCATGACCCGCGGCACCTTCGCCAACACCCAGGTGAAGAACGCGATGGCCGACGGCAAGGAAGGCGGCTTCACGAAGGTCCAGCCCGACGGCAAGGTCGAGGCGATCTACGACGCCTGCCAGACCTACGCGCAGCGCGGCGAAGGCATGATCGTCTTCGGCGGCGTCGACTATGGCATGGGCTCGTCCCGCGACTGGGCCGCCAAGGGCACCGCCCTCCTCGGCATCCGCGCCGTGGTGGCGCAGTCCTTCGAGCGCATCCACCGCTCCAACCTCCTCGGCATGGGCGTCCTGCCCCTCGAGTTCGCCGACGGCAAGAACGCCGCGTCCTACAACCTTGACGGCACCGAGACCTTCGACCTCGAAGGCCTTTCCAGCCCGATCAAGCCCAAGACCCCGGTGACGCTCGTCATCCGCCGCGCCAACGGCACGGTCGACAAGGCCGCGCTCATCGCTCGCATCGATACCGCGATCGAAGGCGAATACTACCGCCACGGCGGCATCCTGCCCTACGTCCTACGCCAGATCCTGAAGTAAAGCTTCCGGCAGGCGAAACCAGGGCGGTTCCTTGCGGAGCCGCCCTTTTTCATATCTTGCCCCGAACTGCCTCAGCCCCTAGTCCTACCTCATGGAAATCGGCGTCATCAACGGACCCAACCTCGACCGACTCGGCAAGCGCGAGCCGGAGGTCTACGGCACCCAGACGCTCGGCGACCTCGAGAAGCTGATCGAGAAGCACGCCAAAGCCGCCGGCGCGAAGACCCGCTTCTTCCAGTCCAACCACGAAGGCGAGATCATCGACACAATCGCCAAGTGGGCCGACAAGGGCGTGAAGTTC
>CAIXQT010000034.1 GCA_903921665.1 uncultured Opitutia bacterium | reverse complement strand
TTCGCCTACGCGAATCCGGAGGACCCTAAGAGCGAGCTGAAGAAGATGAAGAGCAGCTATCGCCTCAAGACCGCCGACCGCGGTGGCGACGGTAAGGAAACCCCGACCGGCAAGCCTGACGGCGCCTTCGGCCTCGACTTCGAGTACGTCGCCGGCTCGGGCGACCTCGACGAGTTCGGCGGCCGCACCGGCGTGACGCCGGAATTCCCGAAGGGCACCTACTACTACGTGATGACGGACGAATACCCGTTCATCCCGCGCAAGTTCAAGGGCACGCCTGACCCGTCGTTCAGCAAACAAAAGATGGATCCGCACGCCAACCTCGGCGGCCAAGGCGGACCCGGCGCGAAGGGCGGCAAAAAGGGCAAGAAAGGCCCGCCGCCGCAGTAACCAGGTAGGGCGGCCATTGCCATGGCCGCCGTTCGCGCACGGACATGCGGTTGCGGTGCCCTAGCTAAGCGACGACGACTTCCCGCCGACAGACTCGAACGGCGTTGATGGCAATCGCCGCCCTCCCCGAAACAGGTCGAATGTCACGCGCCCTGCTTGGGGTCGAACTTCTTCTTCGGTTCCTCGGCCGGCGCCGCCTGCGGAGTCAGCGGGAAACCCGGCAGCGTGAAGCCCTTGCCTTCGACGAGCTTCAGACGGCGGCGGACGTCGGCCGGCAATTTCTCGACCTCAGCCTTATCGGTGACATCGCCTTCGAAGAGCGTCTTGCCGTCGCGATCCTTCACGACCGCGCGCTTCTTGCCGTCTTTCTCCTCGAGCGACACGGTGCCGTCGCCGTCCGACGCCATCGAGTGGGACGAAGACTTCGCGCCGTTACCGAAGCTGAACGAGAACGAACGCGACGAGGAGGAATTGGCGCCGGACTGGGCGCGCAGTTCGTCGACCGAAGGAACGCTCGAACGGGCAGCAGGCGGAGGCAGGATGCCCGCCTGCATGTCCTGCAGCTGCTTCAGCAGGTCGGCGGGGATCACGCCGCCCGGAGCGATGGCGATGCCGTTCGGCGTCTCAACGACGCCGGGGCGGGCGGCGCGCGCCGCGGGTCGGCGGCTATCCTCAGGGCGCGAACCCAATACGAGTTCGATCACCTGCGGCTCGGCCCCGCGTACGAGCGTGAGCTTCACCTTGTCGCCAGGCTTGCGTGTGCGCACGAGCGCCCGGAACTGTTCGGCGTTGAAGAGTACCTGGTCGTCCAGGCGCGTGAGGATATCGCCTTCCTCGATCTTGCCGACCGAAGGGCCCTTCGGATCGATGAAGCCGACCTGGATGCCGACGCCAGCAGGAACCGGCACCTCGGCGGATTCGACGCGCGGGCCGACGTTAAGTCCGGCATAGGCGACAACCGCGCCGATGGCGGCCTTGGCGACGGGCTCCTTCTTATCTTCGGCCTGTAGCGGGCCGACGAGGCCGGCGAGCAGGAGCATGTGCAGCGGGATTTTCTGGAGGGAGTTCATGAGGGGTGCTTTGTAAGTGAAGCGACGGAGGTCGGCGGATTTGTTCAATTGGTCTCCAGCGGCAGCAGCGTCAGCTGGTCGTTGGGGCGATAGTTGATCAGGCGGGTGTTGCTGCGGGAATCCTCCCAGCGGGTCGTGTCCTGCCAGCGAACGCGCATCGGACGGGCGAACGAACCGTCCTCCATCTGCACCGGACGGAAGAACTGCACGTCGGGGCGGGACTGCTCGACCTGCACGAGGCGGTAGGTCGGAGCCTCCGGCTCGGCGGCGCCGCCGAGGAAGACAAAGGCGGCGACGAGGGCCGCCGCGAGGGCGGAGAGTCCGGCGGACCACGCGATGATCGCGCCACGGCGCGAGGCGGGCGCGTCGAGCTCGCGGGCGAGGCGGGCCGTGACGGCAAGGCCGGGCGCGCGGGGGCGCAGGGCGGCGAGGGCCTGTTCGATATCGTGGTCGGGGTCAGTCATGGGTGCGGGCGGTGATATGTTTGCGCAAAGCCTCCATGGCATAGCGCCACCGCGAGGCCGCGGTGTTCGGAGAAATGGAAAGCTGTTCGCCGATCTCGTCAAAGGTCAGGTCGCCCCAGACCTTGAGGACGACGACCTCGCGCTGCTCGGCGGGCAGGAGCTTCAGCGAGTCGGCAAGGGCCGCGCACCGCGGATCAGCCTCGGGCTCGAACCAGGTCACCGTGTCCATATCATCGCCGACAACTTTCTCGCGCGCCGCCCGGCGATCGCCGCGGCGGAGGAGGTCGAGGGCCGCGCGGCGGACAGAGGTCACCACGAGGGCGTTCGGATTGCCCGGCAGGTGACGTTGGTGTTTCCAAAAGCGAACAAATGCCTCCTGCAGGACGTCGTCCGCATCGGCCTCGCACCGGGTCCATTGGCGCGCGATCAGCCGGAGCCTGGCGCCGTGCTCGGCGAACCAGGCCCTCCAGTCTTGGCCGGA
>CAIXQT010000033.1 GCA_903921665.1 uncultured Opitutia bacterium | reverse complement strand
CTTCCTTCGCCCAGTAGGCGGCGTTGGCGCCTTTCTCTCGGTCGGAAGCCGTGAACAGCAGCAGGCCATCGGGCTTCAGGATGCGATGGATCGAGCGGAGCGCGGCGAGCCGATGGGCTCGGCTCGGCAGGCACATCAGGCCGTTGAAGGCGAAGATCGCGCGGTCAAAGGAGGCTTCAGGGTAGGTGAGGGCGGTGGCATCCTGTTGTTCGACAAGTTTCTCCCAGGACTCGTCGTGGTCGGCCAAGACCGCGCGGGCGAGGCTCACCATGATCGGGGAGAAGTCCGTCGCGACGACTTCGCGGTAACCGGATCGTAACAGCCCTAGGGCGACCCGGCCGCCGCCACAGCCGAGTTCAAGGATGCGCTGGTCCTTGGCAAAATGGCGTTCGAGCAGGACTTTTTCCGAGGCCCAGAGTCCGACGCGGACCGCCGCCCGGGCGTAGTGCAAGGCCGTCTCGGTCTCGAGCCAGTGGGCTTGCGGGTCGCGTTCCATGGGATGAAGCAAGGGAATCTTGCCAGAGAGGCAATCGCAGGAACACTGCGACGCATGATTCGGCTCCTGTTCGTCTCCCTGGCTCTGGCGCTGGTCGCCTGCGACAGCCGTCAGCCGTCCGCCGCTCCGGCGGTGGAATTGGGCGCCGAGACGCGTTTCCCGGTCCGCATGGGCCAGGTACTCGGTCAGCTGCGCATCGCCGCCACCGATCTGGAGAAGGCTCGCGGCCTCATGGGCACGACCAAGCTGACCGACGAGGAAGGCATGGCATTCATGTATGAATCCGAGACGCAGATGCGCTTCTGGATGAAGGACACTCCGTTGGACCTCGATATCGCGTTCATCGCGCGAGATGGCACCGTGCTCGAGGTCAAGACCATGACCGCTGGCGATACCGAGACCACGGCTTCCTCTTCGAATCTGGTGCGCTTCGCGATCGAGATGCGGGCCGGATGGTTCGGGCATTTCGGCGTCAAGCCCGGAGACAAGGTCAACCTCGAGGATATGCGCCGGGCGCTGCAGGCCCGCGGCTTCGATGTGAAGCGGTTCCTGCCCTGATCAGAGCGAGCGCCAGAGCAGGAGCAGGCCCGTCGCGACGCCGAGGCAACCGAGCAGGAAGGCCAGCGCCAGACGTTCGGCCGCGGTCGTCCGGAAGATCCTCATGCCTTGGGCGCGAGACGGGCGGCCGCCTCGCGGAGGAAGGCCGTCAGGCGGAGCAGGAAGTAGGGCGACGGCGAGCCGGCGATCGGTTCCAGCGACTGTTCGGCCGCGGCGATCTCCGCGTCGAGCCGGCGGAAGCATTCGTGCCAGGTTTCGGCCGAGATCAGCTGGCGAGGGTCGCCGCCGGAGCGTAGCGCGGCGAGGAAGCCTTTGCCGGAGCGGCCGCGCTCGAGGAGCATCGGCAGGGTCAGCTTGCCGCTGGCGGCGTCCGTGCCGAGGGTCTTGCCCGCCTTGGCGTCGTCCTGGAGCAGGTCGATCAGGTCGTCGTAGATCTGGTAGGCGATGCCGAGGTGACGGCCGAAGAGGGCGCAGGCGTCGACGTGTTCGATGGGGCGGCCGGCGAGCAGCGCACCGGTGCGGCAGGCCCCTTCGAAGAGCTCCGCTGTCTTAAGGCGGATGTGGCGGTAGTAGTCCTCGAGGGACAGGTCGTCGTGGCCGCGGGAGAACGTCTGGCAGACCTCGCCCGAGCAGACTTCGCGGGAGGCGCGGGCCACGATGCGACAGAGTTCCGGCGTGGGATGATCGGCGGCGAGGACGAGGGCGTGGGCGAAGAGGGCGTCGCCGAAGAGCACGGCTGCATGAGCGCCATGCGTTCGGTTAGGCGTATCGCTGCCGTGCCGGGTATCGGCGCCGTCCAAGACGTCGTCGTGCACGAGGGTGGCCAGGTGGACCAGTTCGATGATGCCGGCCCCGCGGACGAGGGCATCGGGCGGAGGGCCGCCGGCGCCGGAGCCGAAGGCGAGCAACGGACGGAGCCGCTTGCCTGGGTGGGCGAGCACGTCGCGGACCATCGGTCGCACTTCCGGTTCGAACGCGAGTTCCTGCGCCGCGAGGAATTTCTCGAGCGCCGCGAAGTGGGCTTCAAGGCCGGCGTGCAGCGGGGAGGACACGCCGCAATGTGCGGGTGAAAAAGCCCTTGCGCAAGCGCAGGATGCGGGGAGGTGGCCTTAGTCCGGCTTACGGGACGAACTTCGTCTCGTTCACCACGCTGACCTTGCCGGTCTTGGCGCAGTCGACGCAATCGATGCGCTTGTCGAGCTGGCCCTTCTGCGGTTCGCGGGTGAACCCGAATCCGCCGCACTTCTTGCAGGCGGCCTGCTCGAAGGTCAGCACGCTGACATCGGCGCCGGCGTTGATCGACTCGACGAATTTCTGAAGCCCAGCCGGCGAGTCTTCGAGCGTGACGCATTCGACGAAGGCTTCCCGTCGCAGCGTCAGGCGCTTGCCGACGAGGGGAGGGTAGGTGGCCGTGAAGAGCAGGGAGACCGTGCCGGCGTGCATGCCGGTGATCTTGCCGGTGTCGCCGACCTTGGCGGGCTTCTCGAGGAGCAGGATCGCCATCGTGTCGGCGCCGGCGGCGAGGGTCTCGTTGGAGTCGGAGGCGGGCCAGGCGGCCTTGGCGAGGAAGCGGTTATCGCCGAGGTCTTGGAGCAGCGCGTAGTTGACGGTCGTGACCTGGCCGGTCGCCTTGCTCGAGCCGCCCGGGGAGCCGTCCACGATGCGTTGGGAGGCGAACAGCGTGAAGAGCCTTTGGAGTTCCTTGGTCGTTTCGGCGAAGCCGACCTTGTTCATCTTCGACAGCTGGAACGTCCGGCTGCTCTTGGCCGTGGGCGAAGGGGCGGCCCGGAATGAGGAGATCACCACCGAGTCATCGGCTTCTTCCTCGACGACTTTCACGACGCCTTTCGTCGGCGCCGCCTTGACGCCGAAAGCACTCGTCTGGGCGGAGGCCGAGACGGCGGATGCCAAGAGGACCAGCAGCAGTCGCTTGATCATGAGATTAGTCGAGGGAGGAAAGGTCGCCTTCGGCCGGCGGCGGGGTGGACTTCGGCTTATCCGTCGCCGGGCTGACGTCGGCAGGGGTCACCGGCTTCGGGCGCTTCGGCCGCGAATCAGTGTCATCGGCAGAATCGTCCTCGTCGTCATCCGGCAGGTCATCGTCTTCCGGATTGGGCTTGTCTCCCCGCGCGACGCGTTTGCGTCGGACGATCACGGTACCGACCGCGACGGCGGCGAGATAGAAGCCGAACAGCACGCTCGTCATCACGATCAGCGAGATCGGTTCGGCGATCGGGGTGATCAGCGCGACCAGCAGCATGATGCCGACCAGCATGCCGCGCCACGACTTAAGCAGGGTCTTGGGACGGACGAGCTCGAGCCACATCAGGACGATCAGCGCGAGGGGGAATTGGAACGTCAGGCCGGTCAGCAGGCACATCATGACCACGAAGGCGTAGTAGTCCGAAGCCTGCCAAGTGACTTCCATCTTCATGCCTTCGGCGAAGTGCTGCCAGATCTGGATCGACATCGGGCTGAGCCAATAGAACGCCAGCGCAGCGCCCATCAGGAAGAGGATGAGGGCGGCGCCGCAGAAGGGGACGAGCCCGCTCTTTTCGCGATCCGTGAGGGCCGGACCGACGAAGCGGGCGGTCTCGTAGAGAAAGACGGGAGAAGCGACGGCCACCCCTACGCCGAAGCCGGCGTACATGAGGACCTTCCAGACCCCCATGAACGTGAACTCCTTGAGCTCCCCCATGTTGACCAGTCCTTCGCCGGGCTGGCTCAGCGCGAAGGCGAGCGGAGAGGTTTCCGGATGCTTGGCCCATTCGAGCGGCATGTTCAGCAGCGCAGGGGTCTCGCGGTAGAAGATCAGGGCGGTGACCATGCCGATCGCGAAGACGGTCACGACCCGGATCATCGAGATGCGGAGGTCGTCGAGGTGCTCCAGGAACGACATCTCGCTCCTGGATTTGTTACGGCGAATGAGGGTGGAAAGCATAGGTTAGTCCTTGCGGAGGAGATCCTTGATGACGTCGAGGCTCAGGCCGGACGAGACGGAGTCTGATTCGGTCAGGAGCTTACGCAACATCTCAGACTTGGACTTTTGCAGCTCCATGACGCGTTCTTCGATGGTTCCGGCCGCGATCAGCTTGATGCTGGTGACCGTGCGGGTCTGGCCGATGCGGTGGGCGCGGTCCGTGGCCTGGGCTTCGGCGGCGGGGTTCCACCAAGGGTCGAAATGGATGACCGTATCGGCGCCCGTCAGGTTGAGGCCGGTGCCGCCCGCCTTGAGCGACATGAGCATGACGGGGATGGAGGGCGTCGAGTTGAACTTATCGCAGACCCCTTGGCGGTCCTTGGTCGAGCCGTCGAGGTAGCAATAAGGGATGTCGCGGTCCTCGAGGGCCTCCTTGAGGAGTTGGAGCGCGGTGACGAACGTCGAGAACACCAGCATGCGGTGGCCGGCGTCCTTGGATTCTTCGACGAGTTCCAGGAAGGCCTGGAGTTTCGCCGAGTCGGCTTCTGCCATCTTCGGATCGAGGATGCGCGGGTCGGCGCAGATCTGGCGGAGGCGGAGCAGCTGGTTGAAGGCCGCCATCTGGATGCGGGCCTGAGTGGCGCCGCCCATCTCCATCTCGAAGATTTCCTGGCGGGTGGACTCGAGGATCTCGTCGTAGATCTTCTTCTGGTTGTCCTCGAAATCGCAGTAGACGATCTGCTCGATCTTGGCGGGCAGCTCGGGCGCGACGGCGACCTTGGAGCGGCGCAGGATGTAAGGCGCGGCCATCTGCAGCAGGCGGTCGTCGTGCCACTTGCGTTCTTCGGCCTGGATGCGTTCCTCGGGCTTGGGCAGGTAGCCCGGCATCAGGAAGCCGAAGAGCGAGCGCAGGTCTTCGAGCGAGTTCTCCACCGGCGTGCCGGTCAGGATATAACGTCCCTTCGCGATGAGCTGCTTGACCGCCTTCGCGGCCTGGGCACGGGAGTTCTTGATGTTCTGGCCTTCGTCGCAGATCGCGGCGCCCCAGGTGATGAGGGAGAACGCGGCGATGTCGCGGGAGAGCGTGCCGTAGGAGGTGATGACGAGGTCGAAGCGCTGCAGGTATTCCTGGGCGGTGAAGCGGTTCTGGCCGTGGTGGGCGAGGACCTTGAGGGAGGGCGTGAAGCGGCGGGCTTCGCGGCGCCAGTTCTCGACCAACGAGGCGGGGCAGACGACGAGGCAGGGGCCGTCTTCGGGTCGGTGCTGGCGCAGGGCCTCCATGAACGCCAAGGCCTGCACGGTCTTGCCGAGACCCATTTCGTCGGCCAGGAGGCCGCCGAGCGAATTGTTATGGATGTGCCAGAGCCAGGCCACGCCGACCTGCTGGTAGATGCGGAGCATCTTGCTGAGCTCCTCGCGGATGGGCGCCGGCTGGAGCTTCGAGAGGTTGCGGATCGCGGAGGAACGCTTGCTCCAGGTCTCGGGCGGCGCGAAGGCGGCCTGCAGTTCCTCGGCGATGGCGTCGGCGCTGGCGAGGTCGGCGTACCCGATCTTCAGGTTGAGGTCCAGGTCGACGTCGCGCTTGGATTCGCCGGTGATGCGGCGTTGCGCGTTGCGGATCGACTCCATGAGCTCCGGCGTGATGAGGCGCGGGCCTTGGTCGGTGTAGAAGAACATGCGACCGCTGGAGAGGGCCTCCTGGATGACCTTCGGTGACTTGCCTTCGGGGTCGATGCCGATGGCGAAGCGGAAGCCGTCGTTCTCCTCGGAGGCGTCGCACTTCGCCTTGGCGAGGTCGACGTTACGCAGCGAGTGCGAGAGGTTATGCGTGAAGAAGGCGTCGTTATCCGTCATCAGCAGCTTGTGATGCCGGGCGAGGAAGTTGAGGACCTGGATCGTGCCGGCGAGGTACCACTCGCGGGTGGTGGTCTCGAGGGTGAAGCCGCTGCGCTGAAGGACGTCGCGCAGCTCGGCGACCGGGCCGGAGGACTGCTGGGGTAGGCGGATGCGCAGCCACTTCATCGAACCGTCGACCCACGGGCGGTCGTCGCGGCCGCGTTCCTGGGAGCGGACTTCCTGTTCTTCGGGGCCGTCGTCGGGGGTTTCGCCGGCGGCGTTGGTCTGCGGCGTGGCGACGGGTTCGTCGAGGTGTTCGTGGACCTTGTCGAGGTGGTCTCCGTCCCAGGCGAGCGCGGTTTCCGGCGCGTTGGCCATCCGGAAGATCTTCAGGCCCTTGCCGATGGCGAGGAGCTGGCGGAGGTGGCGGCGGGTGAGGGGGAGGATGCCCTGGAGCTTGCCGTGGCAGAGGTTCTCGAGGATCGCCAAGAAGAAGACGGTGTCGGGCTCGATGGTCCAGGCCTTGCTGCGGTCGAGGTTCTCGGGCGCGACTTGGGCGCCGTCGACGCGGAGTTCGAGGCGGCAGATGATCTCGTCGCGCGCGGCGGCGGTGACGATGTTGGGCGGAATGATGAAGCGCACCTCGATGGGCGTTCCGCGTTTTTCCGAGAGAGTGAGGGATTTGAGCCGGGGTCCTGCCGGGGTCGTCTCCGCTTCCTTTGACTTTTCCTTCTTCGTATCAGCCGTCTTTTCCTTGGTCGTGGTCGCCGTCGCCGGCTTGCCGGGCGGCGCGGCCGGTTTGGGCGGCGGTGTGCTCTCCGCCTTGAGGTAGCCCTCTTTGCCCGCGAGGACAAGGTAGGCCGCCACCGAGTGCACGCAGAGTTTTCTTCGGCCGACGGAGACTTCGCAGCCGCATTCGTTCCGCTGGAAGGTGACCGAGCGGAGGTTCCAGCGGGCTTCGCGGGATTCGGTGCCGTCGTCGACCAGCGCCTCCGCGACGGGCGGAGTCCAGAGCGCCTTCTTGACCTTGCCCTTGGCGACCAGCTCCTTGGCGAGGAGCACGGTCGCACCGCCAGCGAGATCGACGAGATCGTCTTCGGAGATGTTGGGCAACGGCTGACGCGGCGCCATGGTGAGGGTGTGCGGTGAAAAGCGTCGTCCGAAAGGACGCGCCAAAGGAGGGAAAACCTAGTGGGAAGACGTATCGCCTTAGACGGCGACGTCTTGGACCGGGACTCCTGGGTGCATCTCGAAGATGCCTACGGGGGTCGTCGGGCCTGTCATTACGATGGAATAATCATCGCCGAT
>CAIXQT010000032.1 GCA_903921665.1 uncultured Opitutia bacterium | reverse complement strand
TCAGGTTGCCCCCGCCGTTGATGGTGATGGCCGTGGCCGGGTCGATCTGCTGGATCACGCCGGCGCTCATGTTCACCGTCGCGTTGCTGATGGTCAGCCCGCCCGTGGCGGGAATCGCGTACCAGCCTTCAAAGGTGCTGACGGTCTGGCCGGTGGAGGCCGAGCCGTTGGTGCTCGCGGTGTCGAGCGTGATGGAGAGGCCCGCAGACACCGAGAGAACCTTCGTGCCGACCGGGAAGTTGCCGTTCACGATGACCATGCCGGCGACGAAACCTGAGGTATTGGCCGTCGAGATGACGGACGTGGTCGGATTAATCGTGAGTCCGCCGACGGAGCCCTTGGCGCGCGCGTTCAGGTTGAGCGTGCCGCCGTTGACGAAAGTGCCGCCGGAATAGGTGTTGTTGCCGAACTGCGGGGCGAGCTGCAACGTGGCGCCACCGAAGCTCACGAGCGAGGCGGAGCCGCTGATGATCGGCTTCAGGGTCGTGGTGTTCTGATTGATATAGACGAACAGTTCCGAGCCCGTGCCGGAAAGAGTGTTGGTCGCGTCGACCGCCTCGAAGACGATGGACTGATTGGCGTTGGTCACGATGCCCACGCCGAACGTGTAGCTCGTGCCGTTGACCGGGGTGATCGTCTGGGCGGCGCCCGGACCCATGCGCAGGGAGTTCATCGCCTTGACGCCGGTCGTCATCGTGCGGTTGGAATCCTCCCTGTAATTACCGGTCGAGACCGTGCCGGCACTGATGTCGCTGCCGGTGAAGGAAGTGGAGTAGCCCCAACCATTGCCGAGGGCGACCACGCCGAAGGTGTCGTTGTAGGTCGCGAAAGAGGAACCATCCGCGACGGCCCAGCCGCCGATGAGGCCGTTGACGAGGCTGCCGGAATTGAAGGTGACGCCGCCGACCTGGGTGAAGAACAGGTTGGAGGTATTGGTCAGGCCTTGGGAACCAAGCGTGTTGGTGCCGCCGGAGTTGAGGGTCGTCCAACCGTTGAGATTGAAGGTGGCGTGGTTGGTGGCGTTACGGACGAGGTTGCCGATCGTCAGCTTGATCGAGCTGCCTTCATTGATGTAAGGCTGCATGTTGATCAGGTTGCCGCCGCCGGCCGCCGTGACGGAGTTCAGCGTCACGGCCGTATCGGTACCGCCGCCGCCGGTCAGGATGAACGCGCCGCCCTGCAAGGTCACCGCATTCGTCGCCTGGAGACGGGTCGGGGTCGGGACGCCCACCGGGTTGAGGCCGTAGTTATCCCAATTGACCGCGCCGTAATAGACTTTCAGGCCCGCCGTGCTGGCCAGCGTGCCGGCATCGCGGAGATGCAGGGTGCCGCCGCGGACGATGGTCTCGCCGGTGTAGGTGTTCGCGTTGGTCAGCAGCGTGGTGCTGTTGCCGGAACGGGTGAAGGCGAGGTTGCCGCCGAGGACGCCGCCGAAGCTGCCGCCGCCCGCGGACGTGAGGAGCGCGGCGGTCACGGAACTGTTCGTGATCGTGCCGCCCATGCCGGGCAGGATGTTGGTCGAACCCAGGACGGCGACCGCCTGGCTGTTACCCTTCAGGTCGACCGTCGCGCCGGGGGCGTTGACGAAGAGCGTCGAAAGTCCGGCCGGACCGGCGAGGCCGGCCGCGGCGAGGGTGTTATCCGCGCCAGAGTTGAGATTGAGCGTGCCGCCGTTGACGTGGATCGCGGGCGTGGCGGTAATGACGGTGGCCGGGGAACCGGCCGTGACGACACCTTCGCCGCTGGTGATCTGGAACTGGGTCGAGCTCAGGATCGCCGCGACGAAGCTGTTGGCGGGGATACCCGCGCCGGTGACCAGGCTGCCGATCGAGAGGCCGGCCGTCGAATTGACCGTGACGACGTCGCTTTCGAGGGCGGTGTAGCCGCCGGTCAGGTTGAGCGGGGCCATGTAGGCGCGGCGGTTGAGGTTCAGGATACCGTCGTCGGCCTTCACGAAACCGGCCGAACCGCCGACGCCGTAGGCGGCGTTGAGATTGAGCGTGGCGCCGTTGAGGACGTGGAAATAGGTCGTGCCTTCGGAGGTGACCGCGCCGGCGTTCAGCGTGGTGACCGAGCTGGCGCGCACCAGGACGCCCGAAGCGTTATAGAGACCGATCGTCAGCAGGCGGCCGCCCGGACCATAGGCGCCGAAGGTCGTCGCATCGAGCGAAGAGGTCAGCGAGGCCGTCCCGGAGCTCGTGAGCGTGTTCATCTGCAGGTCGCCCGCATAGGTCAGGGCGCCGGACAGGCCGGCGTTCTCGCGCTTGCCGAGCGTGGCGTAGTCCGAGTTGAGTTCCGTCGTGGAATTGAGGGCGCGGAAGTTATAAGTGTCGGAATCCTGCACCAGGAAGCCGGTGCCGTAGCCCGTGAGCGAGGCGTCGACGAGGATGTCGCCGCGGACCTTCATGTCGGTGGCGCCGTTGGCGCCGTAGCCAGGACTGCCCTGATAAGGCACGGTGAGGATCGTCAGCGTGGCGCCGCCCGGAACCGGATCCTGACCGTCGATGCCCGTGATGACGAGCGAGCCGGAGTTGTTGGACGAGGTCAGGCCGCCGAGCGCGAGGGTGACCGAGCGACCGCTGACCGGAGCGAGTTCGATGCGACCGCCGCCGGACTGCACCTTGAGGAGCTTGACGGATTCAACCGAGTCGGCGCCCGCGTTGCCCGCGAGGCGGAGCTTACCGCCTTGGAGGGCGAGGAAGCCGGCATCGGCCAGGCCGAGACGGTCGGCGAGGTTGGCGGAGGCGTTATCCAGGAGCAACGTGCCGCCGTTGCTCACCACGAAGTTCGAAGCGGCGCGGGCGTTGGCGACGAAGGCCTGACCGGCGTTCGCGTAGCTCAGCGTGCCGCCGAGGACGGAGAAGGTGCCGTAGGTGCCATCGGCGGTCTGGGCCGAAGTGAGCGTGAGCGTACCGGAACCGACCTTGGCGAGATTGAAGATCACCGCGTCGTTGAAGCGCTGGAAGCGACCCGAGAAGCTCGTGCTGGCGTTGTTGTAACCGACGTTAAGCGTCGGGATCACCTGCGTGGCCTGACCCGCGAGCGTGGAGTTGAAGACGTCGCCCGCGCCGGCGAGGGCGCCCCAGGTGGTGGTGAAATTGGCGAGGTCGTAGCGGGCGCCGCCGGCGACCGTGAGCGTCGAGTAGCGCGAACCGGCGTTGAGGACGCCGTTACGCAGGCCGCCCGCGGCGACCGTGAAGGCGCCCGTGAAGCTGGATTGCGCGCCCATCTGGAGGACGCCGTTGCCGCTCTTGGTGATGCCGCCGGCGGAACCGACGATGGCCTGGAGCGTGAGCCCGGGGAGGAGCGGAGAGATGTCTGCCAGACCAGCGCCCGCGATCGGATCGACCGTCACCGAGCCCGCGGAAGCGCCGAAGTCGACGCGGCCTTCGACCGTGGAGACCGTGCCGACGTTCTGGGAGGCGGCCACGATGCCGCTCGCGCCGATCGTGAGCACGCCGGTGCTGCCGAGGCCGGCCGCATGGTTGTTATAGAAGGTACGGACGGTGGGATTGGACGAACCGCCGTAGTTGTTGAAGACGAGGCCCTCGAGCGTGTTGTTACCGAACAGATTGAGGTTCGAATTACCGTTGAGCGTGACGATGTTCGCCGCGGCGATCTGGCCGGCGACGGTGTTCGACGTCGATCCCATGTTCACGGTGGCCCCGTTAAGGACCAGCCCGTTGGCCGCGACCGCGGCGGCCGGGATGACCGTACCGGTCGTCGAGGCGAGAAGGTTGACCGTGCCGCCGTTGATCACCGTACCGCCGGTGTAGGTGGCCGAGGTGTTGGGCAGGTTGTAAGCGCCGCCGGCGGCGGTGATCACGAGGCGGACCGCCTTGTTGGCGCCGACGCCGTTATCGATGACGCGCGCGTTCAGCGTCATCGTGTTCACACGGTTGAAGAGATAGAGGTCGCTGGGGGCGGCGGGCGTGGCGCCGCCGGCGGTCAGGCGACCGCTGTCGACGGACGCGCCGATCGAGTTGTTGTTGTTCGTGCCGATGAGGCCGCCGCTGACGAGGTTGAGGATGTCCGCCGCGTTCGTGAAGTTCAGGCTCTGGGAGACCCCCGCGAGGCTCAGGGCGTTGATGATCGTGGTGCCCGCGGCG
>CAIXQT010000031.1 GCA_903921665.1 uncultured Opitutia bacterium | reverse complement strand
CTGACCGTCGGTTACCAGATCGGCGGCACCACCGCCGGCGCCTTCACCCTGGCGGGCGACATCGTCGCCAACAACGGCACGGGCACCATCGTCAAGTCCGGCCCGGGCTCGCTCTTCCTCCACGAATGGAACCAGACGGCCAATAGCCAGGTCGCGGCTTGGACCATCGCCGGCGGCCTCGTCGAACTCCGCGGCGCCAACGGCCTGTACAACATGCTGGGCAACAACGCGCCCGTCACGCTGAACGACACGACCCTCCAGACGCGTTACGACGGCGACGGCACGGAAGCCTTCCAGCTGCTCAGCGCGCATGCGACGAACAACCTGATCATCGGCTCGCTCGAGCCGGTCACCTCGGCGGCGTTCATCGGCAGCCGTAATTCCACGCTCAATAACGGCACGAACAATACCGGTACCGCCGGTATCAATATCGCCTCGGCCTACAAGACGGTGCTCTTCCAGGACCTCGTCTTCGGCGGCGCCATGGGTTCGCCGTTCCTGACCGTCTCCACCCAGACGGCTACCAACGGCGCGGCAGGTTACTACGCCCAGTTCCGTAACCTCACGGCGACCCGGAATGCGTACCTCTCGATCAATAACGATACGACCTTGACGGGTACGATGACGGGCACGGGCACGGTCTATAAGCAGGGTGGGGGTTCGTTCTACGTCGGCGGCGACAGCGGCACGACCATGGGCGGCTTCGTCCAGAACGGCGGCATCACCTTCTTCGGCACCCGCCAAGGCTTGCTCGTCACGCTCAGCGACACCGCCAAGCTGACCGGCGGCAACATCCTCTCGCAAGGCTACTCCGGCATCCAGTTCAACTCCGCGAACAACGTGCCGACCGGCTGGACCGGCGAGCTCGACATCCGTTCGCGCCTCGGCGCCTTCGGTATCGTCCGCATCGCGGGCGACTTCCCGCTCACGGCCATCAACCTCCGCGTCGGCGGCCTCGGCGGCGCCCAGGACTTCACCAACTTCCTGCTCTCGAACACGGCCAATGCCGCCGGCCTGGCCCGTAATGCCGGCACGATCACGGTCAACCTCAACACCGTCTATACGCAGAACCTCGATCTCTCGAAGATCGGCGACGGCACGGGTTTCCTCGGTAGCACGAACAATGGCGTCGGTCTCCAGGGTACGTATAACGGTTCCTCCCTCGGGGTCGGCGCGGGTAACACCTACCGCCTCGGCGCCGGCGGCGACCGCCTCTACTTCGGCAGCAACGGCAACGCCAACGTCGTCACCGACAAGGACAACCGCAACCTCGCCAACCTGCTCGTCGGCACGATCTACACCGGCATCAACCAGTACGACAACATCACCGGCGGCTACGGTCGCGGCACGGTCGTCTTCCTGCAGGACCAGAATTACACCGGTTCGACGGTCATCAACGGCAGCTCCGCCCTCGACGTCCGCGGCAAGCTGGCAACGACCTCGGCCGAAGTCTTCGGCGAACTCCGCCTCGGCGGCCTCGGCGGTACGTTCGTCAAGTCCGACAACTCGGGCAACATCGTCGCCGACGCCGGCTTCAAGCTGCGTCCGGGCGGCACCCTTCGCTTCGACTATTCGACGGGCATCCTCCCGGTGGCCCAGACCGAAGGCACGGCCGGCCATGGACGCTGGCACGATAGCGCCGCGATCGCCCTCGATTCGGCCACGCTCTCGCTCTACGGCAACCGCGATTACGATGTGACCGAAAAGGTGGGCGTCGTCACCGCCTTCGGCGGCAGCACCCTTGAAGTCCGTCGCGACGCCAGCTCGCGTAACGCCACCCT
>CAIXQT010000030.1 GCA_903921665.1 uncultured Opitutia bacterium | reverse complement strand
GGCGCCATCTTCGGCGATACCGATGTCTATGAAGCTTACCCGCCCGCCGACGCCCAGATCCTTCTCCGCGGCCAGGTGCTCAAGGGCATGAATCCGCAGGACCCGCTCAGCGAGCGCTCGAAGAAGCGCGCGACCGACAAGCAGGAGCAGGGTATCAATTCCCCCGCCATGGCCGTGGCCTGGACTCGCGAAGTTCCTAACGCCGGCAACACCAAGAACCGCGTGCTGACGACCACGATGGCGTCCGCCAGCGACCTCGCCGACGAGTCGCTGCGCCGCCTGCTTGTGAACGGCGTCTACTGGGGCCTCGGTCTCGAGGTGCCGGCCAAGGCCGACGTCACGCCAGTCGTCGAATGGAAGCCGAGCAAGTACTCCTTCAACATGTTCCACCCCGGCCTCAAGGCCGAGGATTTCGCGGGCGTGCTGCCGCCACCCCTGACGGCCGCGCCGGCCAAGAAGAAGAAGTAAGCCGAACGGCTTTTTCTCCACGGGCGCATCGCAGGATGCGCCCGTCTTGTTTATGCCCGGATTCCGCGGTTCACCAGCAGCTGGATCAGGGCGTCGTTGTAGATGATGTAGGCGCCTTCGCGGGCCGTCGCGTCGCGTACCTCGATGTCGTCCGTGACGACGAACCAAGGGGCCTCCACGGTCTTATCCTTGGCCACGAGGTCCATGATGTCGTGGTCCGCCTTCGCGCCGGCCCGGCTGAAGGTGACCCGGACGCGTGCGTTCGCGGTCTTGAGCGCGGTCGGCTGGCCGTCGAAGCTGACCCAGACGTGGAGGCCGGGGGCGTCGTCCGCCAGTTTCTCGACGAGTTGCACGACCTTCTGGCGCGCGGCGGCGTCGAGCAGGAAGCGGCTTTCGCCTTGGGCGTTCTTCTTGGTCGCCAGGCGCAGGCCGAGGTAGTCCTGGCGGAGGCAGGCGAAGTTGTTGGCGTCGAGGGCGAGGCGCGCGTTCTCGCCGGTGGCGACGGCGCGTTCGAGCAACGCGAGCGGGCCGGATTGCTTCTGTTCGTGGAAGGCGCGGTCGGCCATGTAGGAGCGCCGGCGATGCAGGTCGCGGCGGTAAAGGTCGGCGTGGCGCGAATCCACCAGGCCGGACTGCTCGGCGAGGAGCAGGGCGCTCTCGATCGACTTCAGTTCGCGCGTGTCGGCGCCGTTGATCTTGGCTGAGATGCGCTCAAGGAAGGGATCCGAAGGCTGGTCGCGCTTCTCGAGTTCGTAGCGGACCTTCTCGATGTGCTCGGTGATACGCTTCTCGAGGGTGACCGCTTCCGGCAGGGCCTGGCCGGCGGTGCGGAGGTAGCGGCGGAGCAGCTTGAGCATCTCTTCCATCTGCGGGATGGCCTGGCGCAGCTCGTGCTCCTTGGCGAGGAAGGGGTCGGCGTCGCGCTGGGCCTTACGGATCTTATCGACGGTCTCCGTGGTGAGCTGCCGCAGCTTGGCGACTTCCTCCGACGCGGACTTCAGCGTGCGGGCGTCGGCCAGCCAAGGGCGGATCTCCTCGGACAGCAGCTCTTCGGCGATCTCGCGGGCCTTCTTGGCCACATGCTCGCGGGCACGGTCGAGTTCGCCGCGGAGGCGGGCCACTTCGGCCTCTTCCGCGGTCAGCTTGGCTTGCAGCGCCAGGATGTTCGCGTCGAGGGTCGCCGCCTGCTTCGCGGTGTCCTGCGCTTGGCGGGCGGCGTCTTCGCGGGCCTTGCGGATCTCGGCGTCCTTGGCTTCGAGCTCGTTGGCGTGCTGGCGACGGATCGCGCGGCCTTCGTTTTCGCGGGCGGCCTTGCCTTGCGAAATCTCCTGCTGGAGCCGTCGCAGGGTCTTGCCCGCCGAGTCCAAGGCGTCGACGGAGTCCAGAGGTTCCTTCTCCGCCGCGCCGCCGAGCTTGGCGATGGCCGCCTTCCATGCCTTGGCGTCAGGCTTGCCGGGCTGTGCCTTGGCGTTGGCCAGCAGGCGGGCGAGAAGGTCGGCGGGCAGGGTGGCGTCCTTCTGTTCGGCTTGGTTGTTCCAGAGCACGCAGAGCAGGGCGGCGCGCACGCCGCCGATCGCGCCGGCGAGGTCGTCGAGATGTTCCAGCAGCTTGGCCTTCTCGCACTTCAGGGCTTCGGCGTACCAAGGCAGATGCTCCGCGATGGCGGTCGCGTCCAAGGTCAGGTGGCCTAGGCGCTTCTTGAACAGCCATTTGGCGTCGCGGAGGAAGGGTTTGCGATGGATATAGCCGCCGGGAATCTGCTTGGCGAGGGCGAGCAAAGGCGCTTCGGCGACATGCTCCAGATCCATGACGAGCTGCTCCGAGAGAATCTTCCGGTGCGGATCGACCGCCTCGTTCTTGTAGGAAAATTGGCCCATGTCTCCAGCGTACCCGCAGGCGTGCGCGGGGCAAGGTCATGGCTGGTCTGCCGGGCGGTTTTCTTGCTTCGGACTCGCCAGCGGGGAGGGAAGGGGGTTCGTTCGGGCCTGCCTGATGCGTTCTCCTGCCTCCATCGTCATCCCGCTCTGCTCGGCCGTGGGCTATACTTTCGCCGCGATGGCGCTGAAGCGGGCCATGGACGGCGGCCACCCCTGGCGGGTCCTGTTCATCGTCAACCTGATCGGGGCCGTCCTTTTCCAGACCTGGCTGCTGCACGGGGGCGAGCCTTTCACGGCCTCCAACGTCACCCACGCGATCTTGGCCGGGACGGCTTTCTTCATCGGCCAGGTCTTCACTTTCATCGCCATCAGCCGTGGGGACATCTCCATCGCGACGCCGGTGCTCGGCACCAAGGTCGTCTTCGTCGCGCTGCTGGTTTTCCTCACGGGCGGCGAACACCTGGGTTGGAGGCTCTGGGTGGCCACCTTCCTGACGACCCTCGCCCTGGCCTTGTTGGGCGGCGAGTGGCGAGCGAACCGCGAGCGTCTGCTCGTCAGCGTCGGCTTCGCCTTCCTGGCTTCGGTCGCCTTCGCGGCCACGGACGTGATGCAGCAGCTTTGGGTGCCGGCTTTCGGCTTCGGCCACTTCGGTCCGGTGATGTTCATCACGGTCGGGGTGCTGTCTTGCATCCTGATTCCGTTCTTCTCCGCGCCCTTAAGTCAGATGCCCCGACCGATGGTCGTCTGGGCTTTCGGCGGCGGCATCCTGCTGACAGTCCAGGCGATGGGCATCGCCTATTGCATCGCGGTCTACCACGAGGTCACGGTCACGAATGTGCTTTATAACACGCGCGGTCTTTGGAGCGTCGCGCTGGTCTGGGTCGTCGGACATTGGTTCTCCAATTCGGAGAAGCACGTGGGCCGCAGCATCATGGCCCGCCGGCTGATCGGCGCGTTGATCCTGCTGGCCGCGGTCTACCTCAGCCTCGCCTGATCAGAGGTCGGCGTTGTCGATCAGGCGCGTCGCACCCAGGTGGCAGGCGATCGCGATGGCGCAGCGGAGCCCGGAGGTCGCGGCGACGGGCGCCATGGTCTCAAGGTCGACGATCTCGCAGTACTGAAGCTTCAACGCTGGCTCGGTCGACAGCACGTCTCGTGCCGCATCCCTAAGGCGGGCGGCGTCGGTGACGCCGGCGCGGGCCAGCGCGCAAGCGGCTTCCATGGCCGCCGGGATGGCCGTGGCCTGCGTCAGCTGTTCGGCGGAGAGGTAGCGGTTGCGGGAACTCATCGCGACGCCGTTGGGCTCGCGGACGGTCTCATGCGCGATGACGCGGACCGGGATGTGCAGGTCGCGGACCATGCGGCGGATCACCGCGAGCTGCTGGAGGTCCTTGCGGCCGAAGACCGCGAGGTCGGCCTGCGCGGCGTTGAAGAGCATCGCGACGACCGTGGCGACGCCGCGGAAATGGCCCGGGCGGAATTCGCCGCAGAGTCCGGCGGAGACGCCTTCGACGTCGACCCAGGTCGAGGCGCCGGCAGGGTAGAAGTCGGCGGCGGCCGGCGCGAAGATCAGGCTGGCGCCGGCGGCTTCGCAACCGCGACGGTCGTCCTCGAACGTCCGCGGGTATTTCGAGAAATCCTCGTTGGGGCCGAACTGGGTCGGGTTGACGAAGATCGAGACCACGACGAAGGCGGCTTCCTGCTTCGCCCGGCGGATGAGGCTGAGGTGTCCCTCGTGCAGGCAACCCATCGTCGGCACGAAACCGACGGCCTGACCCGCCTGACGGGCCCGGGCTACCGCGGCGCGCAGTTCGGGGATGGTGTGGACGACCTCCATGCCGCCAACCTAGGCGGGTCCGGCGAAGGCGCAAGGCGCCGTTTGTATGCGGCCTCCGCCCTTGTCGTTTTGTTCATAGGCGGGAGCCATTCCTTTCTTGGCAGTAAGGGGTCCGTCTCCAATGTCAGAACCCTCCCTCC
>CAIXQT010000029.1 GCA_903921665.1 uncultured Opitutia bacterium | reverse complement strand
TTCGGGATCCTGGACGAAGTCCGTCTTGGCCAGCCGGACGAGGTCGCCGTTGGGTGCGTTCTCCGTGGGGAAGTAACGGTTCGTGACGCCCATCTCGTTACGGTAGGCGTCGGCCGCGAAGCCGAGCACCGTGGCCTGCTGGGCCTTCCAGCCGAAGCGGCCCGCCATGCGCTTGCCGCTGATGACGTCGGTCACCCAACCTACCCGGCCCTTGATGCGTTCGTTAGGATAGGCCCGGGCGTTGCGCGCGATCTCGGAGTCAGGGATGGCATCGATCAGGCCGAGGCCGAACAGCGGCGTCGAGTTGCGCTGGATCACCACGTTGGCGAGCGAAGGCACAAGCTCCTGCGCTTCGGGCGTGATGGCGTTCTCCTGCAGGAGGGAGCCGCCGAGCGAGTCAAGCGAGTCGAACTTCCCGTTCACGGTCAGACCGAAGCGCGTGACGTTGATGGCGCTCGCGCCACCGGTGGCCGGGGACGAATGGCAGGCGACGCACGAGTCGCGGTTGAAGATCGGTCCGAGGCCGCCGGCCACGTCCTCCACGTGCTCAAAGTCATCCTTCCCATCCAGGAACAGGTTCAGTTGGGCGGCCGTGAGGCCAGGCAGCGGATCCCCGTACCGGGTGAGTACGGACGGGACGTAGGGACGATTATCACCGAAGTGGCCCGGTGCGTGAGCGCGGACCGCAGGAGTCTTGCCGGGATGACCGGCGATGCCGACCGGATCGCCCGCCAAAGCCTGTTCGGCCGAAGCGAGCACCGCCAGCAGGGCGATGATGCGAGGATTCATGTTGGTTTTGTTGGGGGTTTGAGCGGAGCCCTTTGCGCTTCCGTACACACCATTAAATCGCATCCCTCGCCGATGGGAAGATATGTAGAGTTACTTTTGGCTGAAGAGAAAATTAAGGAGGAGGGCGCAACGGCGCCCTCAGCCATGGGGGAACTGCTGGCATGGTGAACTGCTGCGAAGCAGGCGCGGCAAGCGCGAGCTGGCATGGGTGCTGGTGATCTGCTGCGAAGCAGAGACAAGGGGGAATCTAGTGGCGATAAGTGGATTGAAGTAACCAGTTGATTGGAGATGCCGAAGAGGCGCCGCGAAGGCAGGTTGGCTTGATGCATCCCGACGACCCCGCCTCACCGCGTGAAACTGTCCGCAGCTACCGCGACTTAAACCTCTGGAAAGAAGCAAAGATCCTGGCGATCGAAGTGCTCAGAATCGCCGATGGACCGACACTCTCACGCCGGCGGGCCCTTTGCGACCAGATCAGCCGATCGGCCATCTCCGTCCCGTCGAATATCGCCGAAGGAGACGAGCGCGGCAGCAATCGCGACTCCATCCGATTCCTCTACATAGCCAGAGGTTCGGCGGCCGAACTAGCAACCCAACTTGAGATTGCCCACGACATCGGCGCACTCACACCCACGGAATATCAATCGACACATCGAAGGCTTTACTCGGTCAACCAGCTCTTAGGCGGCACGATCCGCATGCGACAGGAACGTCTCCGCCAAGAAGAGCGTCACCCCTGACAGGTCCAGCCCCTAGATAGCTTCGCTTCGCAGCAGTTCACCATGCCAGCGGACCCCCACGCGCAAGTTCTTCAGAACTTGCGCGTCAGCCCCACATACGCTGACCGCGGCTGCGCGCCGAAGCCGAACGCGGCGGGAGGCGCGTCCTCGCCGAAGAGATTCTCGATTCGCAGGGAGATCTCGGTCTTGTCGGAAAGGATCCGCCGGATCCAGACGCGCACGAAGGTGGCGTCCGGCAGGCTGACGCGGTACCCAGGCGAGGGGTAGGGTTCGAAAACGAAATCGTCGCGTCCTCGCAGGTGGGCGGCGGAAACCCCGAAGGTCCAGTCGTCGTTCGGGATGACCTCTAAGCCCAGCGTAAGTGTAAGCGTGGGGCGGCGAAGGAGCTTATCGCCGGTCACTCCGGTGCTGAGATAGTCGGCCGACCTGATCTCACTGTCCAGCCAGGTGGTCGCACCGAAGACGCGCAGACCTTTGGCCGGGCGCGCTTCGAGCCCGGCTTCGATTCCCTGGGTGCGAGCCTTGGCGATGTTATAGGTCTGGTAGGTGTTCGGCTCGTAATCGATGAGGTCGGTCAGATCGTTACGGAAGGCGACGAGCGTCCACGACAGCGCCCCGGGGACGGCGTTCTCGTGGCGCAGGCCGACCTCGATGCCGGTA
>CAIXQT010000028.1 GCA_903921665.1 uncultured Opitutia bacterium | reverse complement strand
GTCGCGCCGAAGTTCTGCGGCATCCGATCCTTGGGCATGTAATAAGTCCCGAAGAGGATATCCCACAGCGGCAGGAGCCCGGCGAAGTTCTTGTCGATGGCCGCAGGGTCCTTCGAGTGGTGCCAGCGATGGAAGACCGGTGTGGCGATGACCGAGCGCAGCGGACCGAAATCCCAGTCGACGTCGGCGTGCAGGAAGATCGCGTAGAAGGTCAGGAAGCCCGTGACACCCGCGGTCACGGTCGGATCGAAGCCGAGGAACAGGATCGGGACCGCCGGCGCGATCTTGTCGACGGCCTCGTTGACGGGATGCACGCGCACGGCCGAGAGCCAGTCGAGTTCCTCGGAACTATGATGCACGGCATGGAACGGCCACCAGGCGCCGGTGTGGAAAAGCCGATGGACCCAATAGCCGAGGAAGTCAGCCAGCAGGTAGATCTCGATCGCCTGCAGCCAGACCGGCTGCGCGGCCACCGGCCCGAACCCGTGATACAAACCCGCCTTGGCGGCCTCGCCCGTGGTCACGCCCGCGATGACGAGCACGGCGAAGGGCACGATCAGCAGCACCCGGGAGGCCTGCTTGAAGAGCTCGACGGTGAAGAAATAGGTGGCGTCGGTGAGCATACCCGGCCGGAAGAAACCCGGCCGACGGCGCGCGCCCATCACGCGTTCGATGACATAGAAGACCAGGCCCACGAGAAGGAGCCCGATGAGGTGTTTCTTCGCGTGGACCAGGAGTTCCATGGCGCTTCGCTTACTTCTTCTCGACGACCCACATGTTGCGGAACTCGACGGCGTCACCGTGCCACTGCAAGCCGAGCGGCAGCTTATCCGCGTGCTTCGCGTAAGGAGGATTCTTCTTATGGCTGCTCGGGCCGATGTACTCGGTGCCGTCCTGGACCTTCACGCCGTTCATGACGACGGTGATGCGGGTCTTGCTGGCGACGGAGCCGTCGGCGTTGAAACGCGGGGCGGTGAACTCGATGTCGTAGCTATTCCAGCTGCGCGAAGGCAGGCAGGCGTTGAAGGCAGGCGGCTGCTGGCCGTAGATCGCGGCGGTCATACCGTCGGCATAGGTCTCGGTCTTGGAGCAATCGAGGACCTGGAGCTCGTAGGTCTTCATGAAGAAGATACCGCTATTGGAATTACCCTGGCTCTTCTTCTTGGGGTCGGTGTCGTAACCGGCGGCGGAGCGCCATTCGACGTGGAGGGTGACGTCACCGAAGGTGCGCTTGGTGCGGATACCGTTGGTACGCGCGATCATCACGCCGTCCTTGATCTCCCAGGTCACCGGGACCTTGAGCTTAGCGTTGGGCGTCGCGTCCGGCTCCCACTCATTGGCAGAGTCAGCACCGCCGACGAGGACGATCGCACCGGCCGGGGCCGGGGCTTCGTTGCACTTCAGCTTGGCGGCGTCGGCGCGAGGAGGCTGCGGGCGGGTGGCATCATGCACGCGCCACTGGGTACCGGGGATGAAAGGGGTATCAGTGTAGCCTTCGGCAGCGACGAGGCCGGCAACGGCAAGGAGGGGCAGGAGGGAAGCGAGACGCATGGTTGGGTAGAGGTAGAGACAGGCTGGCCGACCTTAGGTTCAACGGAAAGGGTAATTAGGGCTAGGGCTAGGGCTAGGGCCAGCTGATACAGAGACCTACATCTTGGGTAGAGGTGAGCACCCTCGCTCAACCGAGCGACTGACCATCCTACCCCGACCCCTGCCCCTACCCCTACCCCAATTTCGGCACATTTTCCCTGATCTTGGCCCTACCCCAGCCCCTATCCCTACCCCTATTCAATTGCCCTACCCTGCCCAATTCTCCAACTTACGGCCCATGTCCGCCCCCAAGGCCCGCTTTACCCTCGAATTCGAAAAACCCCTCCGGGAACTCGAGGACAAGATCAACTCCCTCCGCGCCTCCTCCGAGACCGCTGGAATGGACGTCACCAAGGAAATCAAGTCCCTGGAGACCAAGATGGAGCAGACCCGCCGAGAGGTCTACGGCAACCTGAACCCCTGGCAGCGCGTCCAGCTGGCCCGCCATCCCCGCCGGCCCTACTCCCTGGACTATATCGGCATGCTGTTCGATGACTTCCAGGAACTGCACGGCGACCGCCTCTTCATGGACGACGAGTCCACCGTCGGCGGCACGGCTTTCTTCGAAGGTCGTCCGGTCATGGTCATCGGCCAGCAGAAAGGCCGCGACACCAAGGAAAACCTCCGCCGTAACTTCGGCTGCCCGAACCCCGAAGGCTACCGCAAGGCCCTTCGCCTGATGAAGATGGCCCACACCTTCGGCCTCCCGATCATCACCCTCGTCGACACCCCCGGCGCCTTCCCCGGCATTGGTTCCGAAGAACGCCACGTCGCCGAAGCCATCGCGGTCAATCTCCGCGAGATGAGCCAATTCGGCGTGCCGATCATCACCTTCGTCATCGGCGAAGGCGGTTCCGGCGGCGCCCTCGGCATCGCGGTCTCCAACAAGGTCTACATCCTCGAGAACGCCTACTACTCCGTCATCTCACCGGAAGGCTGCGCAGCGATCCTCTTCAAGGACCGCGCCCACGCCCCGAAGGCTGCCGAAGCCCTGCGCCTCGACGCCCCCAACCTCCTCAAGCTCGGCGTCGTCGACGGCGTCGTGAAGGAACCGCTCGGCGGCGCCCAGGAAGATCCGGCCGCCACGGGGTCCGCCATCCGCAAGACGCTGCGCGACTCGCTCGCCGACCTTTCCAAGGCCTCGCCGGAAAAGCTGATCGCGATGCGCTACGCGAAGTTCCGCGCGATGGGCGTGTATTCGGAGTAAGCCGGCAGGCCCTCCGACGAAAAAGGGGCGCCCATGGCGCCCCTTTTCATTGCGACGGAAGGGCGTCGCTCAGCCGCCGTTCGCCAGCAGGCGGATGTAACGGGAATAGTTACGTCCATGCTGATTGATGATGCGGCGGTAATCAGCCGGATTGGCCAGCTTAGACGAGCCCCCGAGCTGCTGGAGGGCCCGCAGTTCCTTTGAGCCATCAGGCGTCAGCACGGTCAAGGAAACCTCGACCGCCTTCAGCGAGTAAGGGAGATAAGGCAAGGGAGCGGCCGTGGCGACGCCGGCGGTGCCATTCGTAAGCAGCGCGTCGGGGTACATCCGGTCGGCAAAGATACGGAGGCGGGAGCCGAAGTAGTCATACGGATGCACCTGGGCCGCGGCAGGCATCGGCACGGGAATCGCCAAGGTCGCCGGCGCATAGCGCAACGGCGCGGCGGCCGTCGTGCCGCTGCTCGTCGCGGAACGGAAGGCCCCGGCATAGCCGCCATGCACGGTCGAACCGAACTTGAAGGTGTCCACCGCGACCGGCAGCACCGGACGAAGCGACTGCGGGAGACGTGCCACGGGGTCCTTCATCGCCGGGGCCACGGCGGTGAAAGGCAGGGACGAGGTGCACCAGAACGTGAGGTTCATCGCGACCACGTTCGAGCCGACGAAGTTCTGGTCGTCGAGCGTCCAGCACGGAGGGCTGGACGTGAGATTGGTGTCGATCAGGACCTTGGTCTGCTTCTGCCCGCCGGTGTCGGAAGCGCCGTAGTTCGAGATCGTCCGGGCGGGTCCGGACCAATAATCCCAAGGCGTCGGCGCCTTGGCGACTTCGGGGGCCGGCTCCGTCGTCGGCGGCGACTTGAAGATGATCGGCAGGGCTTCGGTGAAGGTGCCCTCGGGATCGATGATGGTACGATACACGCCGTAGACCTGCTGGATCGGCTCACCGGGCATGTCGAACGGCGAACGCTGACCAAGCCGGTAGGAGATCGCGCAGACATCGCCCTTCAATGACTGGCGAGGAGTGGAGGCGGCGGGATTCCAGCGCGGACGATCCGGCGGGGAGGCGAAGAACATGAGGATGGGCTGATCCAGCCCCTGCATGTTGCCGATAGGGGCCGGCGCCTTCGCCGGAGCTCCGGGGGTGCCCGGCAAGATGACTTCCATCCAGCAACGGCCATCGGGGCGAAGGACGGCGGTCTGCAGGTCATTCTCCAGCGCATCGAGCACGCCACGGGCTTCGGACTGGGTGGAAAGGTCGGCGACCGCCCGATCGTAGGCCTTGAAGGTGTCGGTCGCGATGGTCACGACGGCCAGGACGATGATGACCATGATCGAGGTGGCCACCATGACCTCGAGGAGCGTGAAGCCCCGGCGAAGGGCGTTAGGCGCGGAAGGAGTTTTCATCGGCTGATGACGATATTCTGGACGAGCAACGGAGTCTCTTCGCGGGCCTTGAAGACCGTGGAGTCCACGTAGTCATGAGGGAAGAATTCCGCCACCACCGGAAGGTATGCCAGGGCGTATTGGCGGGGATCGACCGGCAGGTCCGTACCCGTGGCCCATTTCAGCGAATTCGGCTCACCCGTCGCGACGTCCAACTTGAAACGCTGGCCGACGAGGAGCTTGGAAAGCGAGAGGCGGACACGCATGGGCGTACCGACGACGTTACGCGTGCCGGCGGCGAGGGGGCTGAGGTTGTCGCTGTTGCCCTTGCAACTGGCGACTTCCATCACCGAAGGATTCGATGAGAGATTATACTGCACGTTCCCGCCGGCGACCTGCGCATCGGAAGTGGCCAGCACGACCTTGCGCTCATAGACATACAACCAGACGGCGGTCGGTCCGTTGTCCTTGGCGGTGGAGAGCAGGCGGTAGGCGAGGTCGAAATTGCTCGCTGGGTTGGCGGGATCGGGGTCGAGCGACGGGATGCCTTGCTGCAGGTAGGTGGTGTTCGTGGCCGTGGTATCCGCGGACGACGTCAGGTAGATGATCGAGCGAGGATTCTCCAAGGCGCCGACCAGGCGGGTGACGCCGGCCAACGCGCGGTTGGTCTGCATGATGTCGTCGACCTGCTGGAAGGTGGATCCGAGGATGCCGACCAACGACATGATCGCGATGCCGACGATGCCGATGGCGAGGGTGACCTCGACCAAGGAGAAGCCGCGGCGGGACGAAGGGGAAGGTCGCATGGTGTTCATTTGGTCAGATTGGCCGTATCCATCTCGTCGGGATCGCTGGTGAAGGAGACGTCGCCGTTAGGACGGAGCGCGAGAGCGGCGAACTGGCTTTCGGAGGCGAGGTTGAGCGCCACCCCGGTGCCGTCGGGCATCATCGAGCCCTTGGCGAGGACGATCATGACGCGTCCGAGGTGATTCGAGGCGCCGGTGGGCTGGATCTCGACGTAGTACCACTTCTTCGCGCCCATGGTGGCCATGGCCTGCAGGCCGGTGGGCTGGTTCAGCGGGGTGAACCACATCCACGGCGGACTGCTGCCGGCCGAATCCTGCGCGTTGCCGGTGTTATCGGCGATCGAACCGATGATGCTGCGACGCGTATTGGCCGTCGGGGCGCCCCCGGGAGGATTATTGATGGTGGTCGTGGTGTCGGTCTTGGGCGGGATGAAATAGACGCCGGCCGGAAGCATCGAAGTACCTTCGGGCGAAACCCAGGTATAACGATTGTCGTTGGTGGCCGTGATGGTCGCCGGGTCGGTCAGGCCGGCGGAAGCCAACGAGACGCCGCCGACGGCGACGCAAAATTGACGGAGGTGGTTCACCGGATCCGCGGGGTCGTTCAGGATCAGCAAGCGGTAGCGAGAGTTGTAGGAGATGCCCGTGCCGGCGGTGCCACGGTTCATGAGGGCCATCGCGCGGACGGAACGGATCGACGAACCGACCATGCGCTGCCCGGCGGGAAGGCCGCCGCCGTCGCCGGTGCTCAATCCGAGGAACATGCCGGAGATCAGCAGGATGATCGTGATGACGAGCAGGAGCTCGATCAACGTGAACCCTCGGCGGGCTCGGCGTCTGGGAAGGGGCGCGCTCATCACTGGATGGCGATGACGTCGGCGAGATCAGGCTCGGTCAGGCCACCCGCGGAGGCGAAATCACCGCCGGCGATCGTGGTATAGATGATCACGCGCGCCGGGATGCCCGTCGTGCCCAGCGTGGCGAGTTCATCGGGCCAGACGCCGCCCGGGGCGTTGACTCCCTTGATGTTCCCGGAGCCGTCGGTGTCGAAGATGACGCGGATCTTGTTGTTGCCGAAACGATCCACGAGCTTGGAGGCCTCCGTCAGGTCGAGGCCGGAGAAGCCAGGGTCTTCGAAGTCGTCGCGGGCGAAGGCGCAGAACTCTTCGGCGTTGCGGTTGAACTTGGCGCGGTCGCCGGCCGGTCCGCCGCTGAGCAGCACGCCCATCGCCGACTTCGCCGACATGGCCTTGATGAAGTTCGTGCCGACCGGATCTTCCTCCAGCTTATGGAGCATGTCGGCCGCGGTGTTATATTTGACCGTTCCGATGTTAGGGTAGAAACCGTAGACCTGCTTGTAACGGGTCACGCCATTGGCCCATTGAGAAAACGTCGACTGAGCGGTGGCGAGCTTCGCCTTCTTCCGGATCCCGCCGATGGCCGGGAAAAGGACCCCCGCCAGAATGCCGATGATGGCGATGACGGTGAGAAGCTCGATGAGCGTGAAGCCGGGGCGTCGACGGGAGGTCATGGAAAATCGGGGTGGATTGCGGGGAAAGACATCTTACCCCCACCCCTCGCAGGTTGAACAGTCAAAAAGGCCTGCCCCACCCCCTCCATCGCCAGCTCAGCGGATGAAAATGAAGCAAGCTACCGCCACGAGAGTGGGGCCTAAGGCCCAAAGAGCCAATTTCATCGGCGAAACCCCGTCACCGAAATGGCCAGCCAAGATCGACTGACCGGCCGGGTTCGGAGCGTTGGCGATGACGGTCATGCCGCCTCCGGCCAAGGCGCCCGCGAGGACCGAATGTCGGAGCGCATCGGCGATCGGCCCGGAAGCGGACAACGCCGGGACCTGGGAAGCCAGATAAGTGATGGCGGCGTTGTCGTTGAAGGCGGTCAGGAAGGTCGAGACCGCCATGAGGGCCTTCTCATCAAGCCTGACCAACACCGGTGAGATCCACCATCCCTGCGTCCCGCCGAGCACGACCAGGCCGGCCAAGAAGAAACCGACCAAGAGCGGACCGCGCAGCCTGACCTGATCCTGCCACTGGGGCGTCGCCACGGTGAAAGCGAGGAAGACGAGGAAGCCTCCCATCATGAGGACGGGGTGATGACCGGCCAGCATGACGACCGTCCACACCATCAGCAGCAGGTGCACGGAAGTGACCCATGCCGGGATCGGCGCCGAGGAAGCCTCGGCGGTGGCAGGGCTCGCCCGCAGGGCCAGCAGTTCCTTCCGGAAAACCAGCAGGTAGGCCAGGTTGGAAAGCAGGATCGAGGCGATGGCGGCTTCCCCGAACTGCCGGAAGACATCCGCGCTGCTCCAACCCCACTTGGCCGCGACCATGACGACCGGAGGCGCGGCGAAATGGGTCAAGGCGCCGCCGACCGAGACGTTGACGAACAGCAACGCCAGGGTCGCGTACTTGAGCCGTTCGGAAGGTCGCAACGCGTAGAACTGGGACGAAAGCAACAGGGCGCCGATCGTCATCGCGGCCGGCTCCGTGATCAGCGAGCCGAACAACGGCGGCAAAGTCAGGATGACGAACCAACGGGCGACCGGGGTACCCCCCAGCAGCCGGGCGACCGCACCGACAAGGCGCGCGGCGAGCGCCATGATGGGACGGGCCGAAGCCAACGCCATGATGACGAACACGAAAAGGGGTTCGATGAACTTGGAGGGGCCGACGGGCGCCAACCCCGCCTGCACGGCCGCATAGTCGCCGGACTCCACGTAACGGCAGGCGAATTCCCAACCCTTGCCCGGCCACGCGATGAGCACCCCGAACAGGACGAACGTCCAGATTCCGAAGACCGCCTCCACCTCGCCGAGCAGATGCAGCGCCGCCGCCCGGAAATCCGAAGACTCGCCCCGGGCGTTGACCGGCACCCGGCCCGCCTTCACGGCATCGTCATGCGCCATCTCCAGCCGATGCGCCGCGCGCGCGAACATCGGCGCGACGAACGCATGGACGATGGCGAGCCCGAACACGATGCTCGCGGCGAAGAGGAAAGAATCCTTCTCAGCGGCGGCGACCAGCTGCGGCCAGAGTTCGGGCTGAGGGGACATGTCTCACCTCAGCCCATCCGGAGCCGGTTGGCAATCCTAGCCGAACGGCTACCTGGCGGCCGGTGCGACGTCCGGGCGGGCGCCTCCGAGGGCCTTCACGAGGTCGACCTGGGCCCCGATGCGCTCCAGACGCACCCGGGCGACGGCGACCTGCGATTCGGCGAGCAGGCGGCGGGCCGCGAGCAGTTCCATCGGACCGGTCTGCCCCTGCCGCGCACGCTCGGTGGCGATCCGGAAGGCCTCGTCGGCCGCGCGGGCCCGCCGCGCGGCGGCGGCGGCCGAAGCCGCGGTCTCCCGCACGTCGACCAGCGCGTCCCGGACCTCGCGAAGGGCGTTCAGATAAGCCTTCTCATAGGCGGCGACGGCCTGATGTTGCTCCGCCACGGCGCCTTCGACCCGCGCCGCGCCGCGACCGAAGTCGAACAAGGGATAACGGAGGTCGACACCGAGCGACGAAGTCGCGGTCGCGCCATCGAACAAGGCGTTGAGCTCGCGGCTCTCGGAGCCGATCGCGCCGGTCAGGGTGAAGCTCGGGAAACGCGCGGCCTTGACATAACCGATGCGCGCATTGGCGGCGACGAGCGCCTGCTCGGCGGCGACGACGTCGGGGCGGCGGCTCAGGAGGTCGGCTGGCAGACCCGGCGCCACCGGCGCAGGGAGACGTAGCCCATCCTGACGGCGGACGGCGACGATCAAAGCGGGCTGGCCCGTCAACGTGCCGAGGAGATGCTCGGCCGCGGAACGCGCCCGGCGGGCGTCGGCGAGCGCGGCCACCGCCGCGGAACGGGCGACCTCGGCCTGGGCGATTTCATTGGGCCCGGCGGAGCCCACGGCCGCGCGCTTGGCGACGATGGCCGCTTCTGCGTCGCGGGCGGCGAAGACTTCCTGCGCGGCCAGCGACTGCGCGTCGGCCGAACGGAGGGCGGCGTAGGCGCGCACCACGGCGGCGCCGACGGAAAGTTCGACCATGCGGCGCGATTCACGCGCGCCCAGGAGCTGAGCCCGCGCGCCTTCTTCGGCCCGGCGGAGCTTGCCCCAGAAATCCAGCTCGAAGGAAGTGCTCAGGCCTCCGCGGGCGCTGCTGCGATGCCGCCCGGTCGCCGCGAGGTTCTGGTTATAGGCTCCTTCGCTGAGCTTGCTCGCGCTGACCCCGCCGACGGCGTCGATCTGCGGCAAAGCGGCGCCTTCGGTCTCGCCGAGGACGGCGGCGGCCTGCTCCACGCGACCGACGGCGATGCGCAGGTCGGCGTTGGCGACCAAGGCTTTCGTCACCAAGCCGTCGAGCTCCGGATCGCCGAGCGACTTCCACCACTCGGCGGAGATCGCGGCGCCGCCCTTGCCCGCCTCGGGGAAGACCGCGGCCGGAGGCAACTCGGGGCGAACGTAATCAGGGCCGAGGGCGCAACCGGCGAGGAGGCCGAAGCAGAGGAGAAAAGAAAGACGGCGGGCGATCATGACTGGACGGCGGCCTTGTCCTTGCGGCCGGAAAGGAGATGGAAGAACCAAGGAATGAACAGAGTGGCGACGAAGGTGTCGAGCAACATGCCGCCGAGGACGCCGGTGCCCATCGACTGGCGCGCCGCGGCGCCGGCGCCGCCGGCGAAGGCGAGCGGGACGACGCCGAGGACGAAGGCCATGGAGGTCATGACGAGCGGGCGGATGCGCATGCGCGCGGCTTCCACGGCGGCGTCGGCCGCCGAACGGCCGGCTCGGCGCGCGGTCTCCGCGAACTCGACGATGAGGATGGCGTTCTTGGCCGCGAGGCCGATGAGCGTCACGAGCCCGATCTGGAAGTAGATGTCGTTCGGCATGCCGCGCACGAGGATGGCCAGCAGCGCGCCGAGCAGCGCGAACGGCACGGTGAGCAGCACGCCCAAGGGCAGCGCGAGGTCTTCGTAAAGGGCCGCGAGGATCAGGAACACCATCAGCAGCGCGAGGAGGAATGCCGGCAAGGCGGAGGTCGCCGCCCGCTTCTCCTGCAAGGCCTGCGCGGTCCAGTCGATGCCGTAACCGACGGGCATGATGTCTTCGGCGATCTCCTCGACCAACGCGATAGCCTGGCCGGAGCTCACGCCGGGCGCGGGCGAGCAGATCAGGCGGGCGGACAGGAAGCCCATGTGGCGCTCGAGCTGCTCGGGGCCGGACGAAGGCTTGAACTTCACGAAGCTGGAGAGCGGGACCATGGCGCCGTTCGCCGCGCGGACATGCACGCGGCCGGCGGCGGCGGCGTCCATGCGGTCGGCGGCCTCGGACTGGACGAGCACGCGGTAGGTGCGGCCCGACAGGGTGAAGTCGTTGGCGTAGACGACGCCGATCGTGGCCTGCAAGGCCTCGTGGAGCTCGGGCAAGGTCACGCCGAGCGCGGCGGCCCGGACCTCGTCCACTTCGGCGAGGAACTGGGGCACGGCCGGACGCAGGAAGACGCGGATGCCGGTGAGCTCAGGGCGGGCGCGCAAGGCGCCTTCGAGCTTCTCGATGTTGGCCGCGAGGCGCGCGGGATCGTCATCCTCCTTGGCCTGCAGATAGAACTCGAAACCGCCGGAGCTGCCGATGCCGCGGATGGCGGGCGGATTCACCACGAGGCACATGCCGTCGGGCTGCGTCATGCCGATGGCGTTGAGCTGACGGGCGAGGGCTTCGCCGCCGGGCGGACGGGTGCCGAAATCCTTCAGCGGGAGGAAGATCGTGCCGGAGTTGGTCCGCTCGCCGCCGCCGAGAAGGTCGAAGCCGCTGATGGCGAAGGTGTGCCGGACGGCGGGGTTCTCGCGCAGCTTCGGCGTGAGGTCGTCCATGAAGGCCTTGGTGCGGTTGATGCCCGAACCGTCGGGTAACGCGACCATCGCGAGCAGGTAGCCCTGGTCCTCGGACGGCAGGAAGCTGCGCGGGATCTTCACGACGAGCACGACGTTCACGATCGCGACCGCGACGAAGCCGGCGGCCGCCGAACGCGGATGGTCCAGCAGCCAGCGGACCGCGCGGCCGTGCCACGCGGCGACGACGCCGAAACCGCGGCCGAAGGCCTCGGCGAAACGGACCATCGGGCCGACGGGCGGGCCGGCGACGTGCGGCTTGAGCAGCAGCGCGCAGAGGGTCGGGGTGAGCGTCAGGGCGACGAAGCCCGACAGGATCACCGACAGGGCGACGGTGACGGCGAACTGGCGGTACAGCACCCCAGCGATGCCGCCGAGGAAGGCGACCGGCAGGAAGACGCAGACGAGCACGCACACGATCGCGACGATCGCGCCGGCGACCTCGCGCACGGATTCCTTGGCGGCCTCGAAGGGACTCAGCCCCTGCTCGCGCATGAGCCGCTCGGTGTTTTCGAGCACGACGATCGCGTCGTCGACGACGATGCCGATGGCGATGACCATCGCGAAGAGGGTCAGGATGTTGATGCCGTAGCCGAGGACCCACAGGCCGGCGCACGCGCCGATGAGCGAGACGGGCACCGCGATCATGGGGATCAGCGTGGCGCGCCAGGAACCGAGGAAGAGGAAGACGACGATCGCGACCAGGAAGGCGGCCTCGATGAGCGTGCTCCGCACCTCGCCGATCGCGGAACGCACGAAGCGCGTGGTGTCGAACGGGATGCTGTACTCGACGTCGGGCGGGAACTGCTTGGTGAGCTCGTCCATCCGCGCGCGGATGCGGTCGGCGGTCTCGAGCGCGTTGGCGCCGGTCTGCAGGAACACGCGGATGCCGGCCACGGGCTTGCCGTCCAGCATGCTGAGCTGCTCGTAGCTCTGGGAACCGAGCTCCACGCGGGCGACGTCCCGCAGGCGGAGGACGCCTTCGGCGGAACCGGAGCGCAGCACGATGTCGCCGAACTGCTCGGGAGTCGACAGGCGTCCGCGGGCCACGACGGGCACCACGAAGGCGGCGTCGACGGAAGGTTCCTGGCCGAGGCGGCCGACGGCGTACTGGGCGTTGGTGGCGCGGATCGCGCGGACGACCTCGGCCGAAGTGACGCCGAGGGCGGCCATGCGGTCGGGCCGCAGCCAGACGCGCATCGCGTAGTCGCGGGCGCCGAAGACGCCGCAATCGCCCACGCCGGGCAGGCGCTTGATCTCCTCGACGACCGTCGAGGAGGCGAAGTTGCTCAGG
>CAIXQT010000027.1 GCA_903921665.1 uncultured Opitutia bacterium | reverse complement strand
GGCCTCGCCGCCACCCAGGCCGCGTTTGACCACGGTGAGCCGTGGCGTCTCGAGTGCGTGGATTACCTTCGCGGCAACCTCGATCTCATCGAACAGGAACTCAAGTCCATGCCTGGCGTCGTCCTGCGTCAGCGCCCGCAGGCCAGCTTCCTCGTCTGGTTCGACATCACCGCGCTCGGCTTCGAGGACGCGCATGCCGAGTTCGAAAAGGGCGGTATCGGTTTCAGTAACGGTACCGACTTCGGCGGCCCCGGCCATGTACGTCTCAATTTCGGTTGTCCGCGCGAACGTCTGCGCGAGATTTTGCGTCGGATGAAGGTGGTGGTGGATCGCGCGCCGGGACGGGTGAAGTAAGCGAGACTCTTCGTTCCGGGTGGCAGGTGGCGGCCCCGGGTTTCAGGTGGCAGGATGGGGTTGTCCTTTGGGTGCTGCGGCTGTCTTGAGGTAGGGACGTGATCACTATCGCGGCCTAATCTGCGTCGTGCTTTCCGTTGCCGAGGACAGCACGTGGTGCTGTCCCTACCTCAAGGCAGGCTTTCGGCTTGATGTTATAACAAATGTTGTTACATTAAGAACATGGCCAAAAAGCTTAAGGTTCGTCGTATCGGTAATTCGCTTGGGGTAATCCTACCCAAGGAAATCCTAGAGCAGCTCCGCGTCGAGGAGGGTGACGGCCTTGATTACTCGGCCTCCAAGGACGGCGTCCGCCTATTTGCGACCAACCCGGATTTTGCCAAGGAGCTGGCAGTCTTCAAATCGCTCAGCCGTCGCTATCGTAACGCCCTGGGCGAGCTTGCCAAATGAAGGAGCCGCATTGGCTGGGGTTGGAGTCTATTCTGGCTCTCCATGAGTTGGTTGTCGCCGACTATGGTGGCGATGCGAGTATCCGCGACGCCGGCCGCCTGCAGTCGGCTTTGGCGCGACCAAAGCATCTGTTCTCTTACGGTGAACCCACCTTGGCGCGTCTCGCTGCTGCTTATGCGGTCGGGATTGTCCAGGGCCACCCGTTCACCGACGGCAATAAGCGGACTGGCTTCATGGCCGCCGCGGCCTTCATGGAATTGAACGGCCTGACCTTCGAGGCGTCGGAAGTCGAAGTCGTGATCAAGACGCTCGGCTTGGCCGCCAGCGAAATCTCCGAGGCGGAATATGGACAGTGGTTGGCCAAATCGGTGGGCGCGCCGAAGGCGAAGAGGAAGAAGTAGAATTAGGGGTAGGGGTAGGGGTAGGGGTAGGGGTAGGGGTAGGGGTAGTTAACGCCTCGGCTTATCGGTGGGAGCTTGTGGTTCGAGCGTATTTGAGTCGCGCGCGAGTCGGCGCGCCTTGATGACTCCTGCGATGAGGCGAAGAATTTCTTCGCACTGCGCTAGGAGTGGTGCGGCTTCCTGCGGGCTCAACAGTTCGGCGAGCTGCGCCACATGGAGTTGCGTGAGGACTTCAGCGCAGGAACCTTTCGCGATGAGGTAGAAGCGCTCGGTGTCTTTCTCGGCCCTTCGTTCATAGCCTTCGGCAATATTGCTCGGCACCGACAGAGCGGCACGTCTCAGCTGGTCGCAGGCCCAGAGATGTCGGCTGAGTGAAGTTCGTTGGGTGAGCTTGATCACGTCGGCGGCAAGCCGGACGGATTTTTGCCAAGTAACGAAGTTCGAGAGGCTCGCTATTTCCATCCCACAAGCAGGCCGATGCTCACCCCGCGTGCCAACTGCGCACCTCTAATGCCTGTCACCTGATGGCCTTCGCCTACCCCTACCCCCACCCCTACCCCTATCCCTTGCGTGTTTCCGCTGTTTTTTCGCACTCCTTTCTTTTTGACGAACGCCGGGAGAGTCCCATCGTCAGACGACTCAGGACAGTCCGATGGTGTAATGGTAGCACAGGAGATTCTGATTCTCCTTGTCTAGGTTCAAATCCTAGTCGGACTATTTCCTGAAAGCAGAAAGCCCTCTCGCGAGGGCTTTTTCATGCCTATCTTGGACGCCTTAGCGGGCGTTCCAGAAGATCATGAGATTCTTGGTCTGACGGCCGGCGACGATGAGGTCGGGCTTGCCGTCGCCATCGAGGTCGGCGGCCTTGAAGTCTTCGACGGCGATCTCCTTGGTCGAGATCACGTTCGTACGCCAGGTCTTGCCGGCGTCGTCGAGTGGGGTGAGCAGGCGGACGCCGGGATCGACGCCGCGCCAGCCGACCATGACCTGGTCGGAGCCGGTGCCCAGGAAGTCAGCGCAGGCGACCGCATGGCCGTCCTTGAAGCCATCGAGGACCTGGTTGCGCTGCCAAGCGCCGGTGCCGTCACGGGTATAGATGGCCGACTTCGTCCCGTGGAAAGGTTCGACCGTCGCGATGAAGTTGCCGGAAGGCAGGCGGCCGCCGCGGAGTTCGCCGACAGGTTCCTTGGTCAGCTGAGTCTGGCCCCACTTTCCGTCGGCGTAGGAATTGAACCAGATGCCCTCCTTGGAGCCGGCCAAGATCTGCTGGGCGATGTGTTTCTGCCAGCGCACGGGGTCGAGGTTGTGGGTGATGTGGCCCGAGTCATTGACGAGCTCGGTCTTCCACTCGTCTTTCGGGTTGGCCGGCTTGCGGTAGGCGAGGAGCTTCGCGCCGGCGCCCGCGCCAGCCTTGTTGCCCACGCCATGGAGCGGCTGGACGACGAGGTCCCAGCGACCCGTGGCGACTTCGACCCACGCCATGCGGTGGACGGTCGGTTCGTGGTGCAGCTTCACCGCTTCCCATTTCTGGGTGCGGTCGGCCGGAGCGATGAGGTAGAACACCGCACCGCTCTTCACCGTGTCGCCCGGATTCCAGCCCGCGCCCACGGCGATCTCGGCCTTGCCGTCGCCGTCGAGGTCGCGCGCGGCGACGCAGACATTGTCATCCTTCGTGAGGTTCTCGGCGATGACGTGCTTCTTCCAGGTAGGATTCTGATACCACTGCACCGTCGATTTGTCAGCGAGGACGATGTCGGGCTTGCCGTCGCCATCGACGTCGGCGATCGCGAGGCCGTAGCCGATCTGGACCTTATCGATCTCCTGCAGGCGGAACTTCGGCTCCGGCGCGGCGAACGCGGCGGAAGCAAGGAGGATGGCGAGGAGCGGGGTCGGCTTCATGCTCCCTTTGGTAACTTGTCCGACCCTGCCTGTCGACCGCAGTTCCGCCCCGGGTAGGGGCGTGATGGCCATCCCTTCCGTGGGCGGACGGACGTCGAAGGGTCGGTTGAGGTGCCCGGTGATCGGCGCATCCCGCGGCGAACGGCGGCGATGGCAATCGCCGCCCTACCTCAGGCCTGCCGCCCGGTGTCCAACCCGACTTCAGGCCGTGAGGCGTTCGAGGCACTCCGCGTAGAGCGCCTGCGTCTTCTGCACGACGTCGGCCGGCAGGGTCGGGCCTGGGGCGGTCTTGTTCCACGGCTGGGCTTCGAGCCAATCGCGGACGAACTGTTTGTCGTAGGAAGGCTGGGCGCGGCCGGGCTGCCAGGTGGCGGCCGGCCAGTAGCGTGAGGAGTCGGGCGTCAGGACTTCATCGATGAGCACCAGCGAGCCGTCGGGGGCGCTGCCGAATTCGAACTTCGTGTCGGCCAGGATCACCCCTGCCTTGGCGGCGCGTTCGGCGCCCATGCGGTAGAGCGCGATCGAAGTCTCCTGCACCGTGCGGAAGACCTTCTCGCCGAGGATCTCGCCGCAGCGGGCGCGGGTGATCGCTTCGTCGTGGCCTTCGGCAGCCTTGGTGGAAGGGGTGAAGATCGGCTGAGGAAGCTTCGACCCGTCGAGCAGGCCGGCCGGAAGCGGGTGGTCGAGGATGCCACCGGTCTTCTGGTATTCCTTGAAGCCGGAGCCGGCGAGGTAGCCGCGGACGACCGCTTCGACCGGGAGGGGCTTGAGCTTGCGCACGAGCATCGAACGCGGAATCAGGTGTTCGTGGCCTTGCAGGGCTTTGGCCAGCGCGTTGGCGTGATCGGGTACGAGGTGCGTCGGGAAGACGAGGCGGGCCTGGTCGAACCACCAGAGACTGATCTGCGTGAGCAGGATGCCTTTGCCCGGGACGCCGTTGGGCATCACGACGTCGAAGGCCGAGAGACGGTCCGTCGCCACGATCAGGTAGTGCGTGCCGAGGTCGAAGACCTCACGGACCTTGCCCTTCGCCTTGAGCGGGTAGGGCAGGCCGGTGACGGTCATCAGCGCTTCGGTGGGCAAGGGCGGCGTCTTCATCCTGCCGAGGAGATAGGGCAGGGCGGGGCGGCAGGGCAAGGTGGTTCGTCGTTGAGGCGACGAGTCTCGCCGTCATCGTCCGAGTCGCCTGATGGAACTCTGCGACGCCCATTGCCATTATCAGTTCGCCGAGGTCCCGTATGCTGCGGTCGAGCAGGCCCGGGCGGACGGCGTGGGCCAGGCGATGATCAACGGAAGCGCCCCGTCCGACTGGGCAGACGTGGCGGCGCTCGGTCGCCGCGATCCGCGTAACCGCGTCTCCTTCGGACTGCATCCATGGGACGTCCCGACGGCTCCGGCCGGCTGGGAAGCGCAGCTGCGCGCGATCCTGGTCGCGCACCCCGCGGCCGGCGTCGGCGAGATGGGCCTCGACCGCTGGGTGAAGGATTTCGATCCGGTCGCCCAAGAGCAGGCCTTCCGCTCGCAGCTTGCCATGGCCGTCGAGCTGGATCGCGCGCTCACCATCCATTGCGTCAAGGCGATCGGGCCGCTGACGGACATCCTGCGCGCGGCGGAACTCCCGCGACGCGGCTTCCTCCTGCATAGCTGGAACGGGCCGGTCGAGCTCGTCGCCGAGCTCGCGAAGCTCGGCGCCTATTTCTCTTTCAGCGCGCACCACCTCATCCCGCGCAAGGCCGACCTGCGCGTCCAGTTCGCCGCGGCGATCCCGCGGGAGCGGATCCTCGTCGAGACCGACGCCCCCGCGCTTTGTCCCGCGCCGGAGTTCCGCCTGCGCGAGCTCGCGCCCGACGCGGCCGGCATCGAGCAGAACCATCCCTCGAACCTGGTGCGGAACAACGCCGAGCTCGCGCGGACCATGGGCGTCACGCCGGAAGCCTCCGCCGCGCTGACTTCCGCGAACTTCGCGCGCTTATTCGGCGCGTAGCAGCGAGAGGCGGAGCGCCTCGCCGGCGGCCGCGAGGCCGAACGCGCCGGCAACATGCGCAGCCGTGCCGTAACCCCACTCGCAGTTCGGCCTCAGGTCTTCGCCTTCGGGAATCTCGCCGCCCG
>CAIXQT010000026.1 GCA_903921665.1 uncultured Opitutia bacterium | reverse complement strand
CTGAATGGTGCCGCCCGGAAGGACGTTCGTGCCACCGGTGTAGGTGTTGGCGTTGCCGGTGATGCGGAGCGTACCCGAGCTGGCCTTGGTGACCGCGAACGCATTGGCGCCGACGGTGTCCTGGATGATGCCCGCGAGGTCGAGGACGGAACGGCCGGAGCCGGAAGCGCCCGTCGTGACGTTGAAGATCGCGGCGTTGCCACCGGTGATCGTGCCGGCGAAGCGGATGTTCTCCGAATCGGTCGACGGGGTCGAAGTGAAGGTGGAGTTACCGAGGGTCAGGTTACCGAATTGGTAATACTGGTCGGTGAAACCGTTATTAAAGACGCCGTTATTGTCCGTACCGATGCCCGTGTAAGTACCGTTGACCACGACGGCGATACCGCCGGAGGTGGCGCCCTGCGAGCCGATGATGGTGGCGAGGCCGGGACCGAAGCCCGTCATGTTAAGGTTCAGGTAGCCGCCCTGGAGCTCGAAGGTCGACGAATTGGAACCGAGCGCGAAAGGCGTATTGAGATTAATCGTACCCGAACGCAGGACGAAGCCGGACTGCGTGTTGACGTTGGCTTGGGCGCTGCCGCCGCCGCCGCCGATCGTGAACTGATTGAGCGAGAGGGCGGCCGTACCACCCTTGACAACTTTGACCGTGCCGGCGCCGTCTTGGAGGTTGCCCGTGAAAGTGGTGTTATTGGCGCCGACCATGACCAGCGTACCCGGAGTGGCCGAGGTGTTGGTGATGACGCCCGCGGTACCCGAGGATCCGCTGGCAAAGAGGGCGCCGATCTTGACCGTACCCCCGTTGAGGTCGATCTGGGCCGCGTCGTTGAGCGCGATATTGATCGAGGAAGGCTGGGCCGCGCCCGTGCCGAACTGGATCGCACCCGACTGGACGGTGATCCGGTTCATGATCCGGTTAGGGCCGCTCAGGAGGAGCGTACCCGCGCCGAACTTCGTGAAGATATTGGCCGTGACGGCGCCCGAGAGCGTCGCGGTGCCGCTGCTGTAACCGCCGCCGGCGTAGACCACGCCTTCACCGTAAAAGAGGCCGTTGTAGGCGGACTGGCCGTGGTCGACGAGGCCGAAGAAGACGTCCGAGCTGATGACCGGAGCGGCCGCGCCGGCGCCGTTCAGGAGGATGCCACCGAACTTGGTGCCACCGTTGGAAAGAATCTGGAGCGAGCCGCCGGAGATGTCGGCGGTGGTCTTCAGCGCGTAGACGGAGTTAGCGCCCGAGAGCGTCTGCGTGGACGTGATATTGGCGACGGCGGTCGGATTCAGGCCGGTGAACGAAGTCGCCGGGTTCGTCGGGATCGCCGTCTTCAGGCCGTCGGTCGCGTTGCCCGCGAGGAAGTCGGCGTCGCCGGTGAGCTGGCCGTCCGCGGTGCGGACGATGACCGGTGCCAGGATGCCGTTATTGATCGCCGAAGCGAAGGCCACGCCGAGGACGTTCGTGACGACCAGGCGAGAACGCTGGTTGGCGGTGCCACCGAGGTTGGTCGTCGATGAGACGACGAGCGTGCCTTCATTGACGCGGGCGAGGCTAGTGAACGAAAGCTGAGAATTATTCGCTCCGGCCGTGGTCAGCGCGATCGTGCCGCCCCCATGGATATTGAGGGTCCCGCCCAGCGTGGCCGTCAGGTCTCCCGTGGTCGCGTTGAGCTGCAAGGTGCCGCCAGCGAGGTAGGTAGTGCCCGTGCCGAGAGGAGTCAGTACGCCCGTGGTATAGTTACCCACCAAAACGGTACCGCGGTGGAGATCCCACGTTGGTCCAGACGCATTATTGAACGCCAGGTTCAGCGTGCCTTCCCCGAGCTTGAAGATCGTGCCAAGGGCACCGCCAGCGATAAAGGTCGCCGTCTTACCTGCGTCGACGCTGAGCGCTCCAAAGCCATTGGCGATGGAGTTGGTGATGTTCGCCGTGTCCGCGGTGAAGCGGAGCACCGGGATACCGCCCGTACCGTACAGGGGCGCGACGTTAGTGAGGGTAATATTGCCGAGGCCGAGCTGGCTGGCGTCCGAGACGGAGACGACGCCGGCACCGACGGTCAATGACGCAAAGTTATTAGGCGCCGTCAGCACCATGGTACCCAAACCGGTCTTGATCAGGTTGCCTCCCGTCCAACCGAGGGAGCTGCCCTGCGTGAGGGTACGGCCTTCGGCGACGTCCAGATTGCTATTGGTAACGAAATCAAGGGTCTTGGTGAGGGTGACATCCTGTTCCCACACGCTCAGCGTGCCGCCGTTCATGCGGACGAGCGGGTTCGCGCCGAGGTTGGCAGAGGACGTGATGGCGATGTTACCGGCGGTGACCATCGTGATGCCGGTATAGGTATTCGTGCCCTGCAGGCGGAGGGTACCCGCGCCGAGCTTGTTCAGGCTGTTATAGGCGCTATCGCCATCCGAGATGACGCCGCTGAACGTGACAAACGTGCCGTTGTTCTGGGTGTAGGACGATTGATTGACCGTAATATTACGGAGCGAACCGCCCACGGCGTCATTAGAGAGGCCGACATTACCCGTGAAGGTGAGGTCGGTCGGCTGGCCGTTGAAGACGCTATTGAGGGTGATGTCGCCGGAGAACTTGATCGCGTTGGCGATCTGGCGGCCGTCGACGAAGCCCTGGGAACGGTTGTAGGCGTCGCCGCCGATCGTACCGTTGTTAAAGATGAGCGTGCTCGTGCCGAAGGCCGAGTTATGGCCGACCTGGACCGACTGACCGGCGTTGAAGGTCGTGTAGCCGCTATAATCATTGGCGGCGTTGAGGAAGAGCTGGCCTCCCCCACCCTGCATGGTGGTGGAACTCGCCTGGACGGCCGTGGTCACGGCGCCGAAGACGACGTTGTTGGCGCCGGTCAGGATGTTGGCACGATTGAGGCTGAAGACGCCCGTGCTGCTACCGTTAGTCTGGCCGCCACCGAGGCGGTAGGTGTCGCCAGCCGGAGCCGTGCCGAAGCCGGAGCCGATCGCGGTGGTCGTGCCCGGGGTGATCGTGCCGATGAAGTTGCCGGAGCTGACCTTGGTGACACCGCTGGCGTCATTATTATTCCAGAGACCGCCGAGGAAGGTCTTGCCGCCGCCGAGCGTGCTCTGGTCGATGTTCAGGTTATAACCGACCGCATCGATAGCGATGACGGCCGAGTAAGGGCCACCGGTATTAGTATAGTTAGCCGAGAAGGTGGGCACCGCGCCGACGTAGCCGAGGCCGACGATGGCGAGACCGGTCTGGTCGCTGGTGACCGTCAGGCCGCTGCCGACGTTGCTGCTAGAAAGATGGAGGGCCGCACCCGGGTTGACCGTGATGGCGCTCGTGCCGAACGGAGTATCAGAGCCCGCGCGATCGTTGAGGCTGGCCAGGATGCCGAGATCCACGGTGATCGCACCGGACATCGTGCTCGCGCCAGAGCGCAGGGCGAGGACGCCGTTGCCCGTCTTCGTGAGGCCGGACGTACCGCTGACCGCGCCTTCGAGGACGACGGAGTTGACGCCGGATGTGGCCGTCTGAGTCCTGAACCAAGTGGCCTGATTGAGCGTGGTCGTCCCCGTGAAGACGAGGCCCTGAGTGACCGACAGCATCGTCGGGTCGGCCGCGCCGCCTTGACGGGCCGCGAATGTCAGCGAACCGAAGCGCGAGGCGCCGGCCGTCGGACCGTT
>CAIXQT010000025.1 GCA_903921665.1 uncultured Opitutia bacterium | reverse complement strand
TGGATAATCGCTTCCGGGCCTTCGTCGCCTCGCAAGGCGAACCCTTGCCTGAGCGGGCCGGGATCACGTTGGTGGCCATGCCTCGCGCCTTCGGTAAGTCCTATAACCCGGCGGTGTTCATGATGGCGACCTTGGACGGCGAGCTCCTGTGCGGCGTCGCCGAGGTCCACAATACCTTCGGCGAACGCAAGGCCTGGTTCCTCGGCAAGGCATGCTTGCGACGCGATCATGACGGCGACGCCTACCTCCAGCTCCGCACGCCGAAACGCTTCTACGTGTCCCCGTTCTCGAAGCTCGATACGGAATTCGAATTCACGCTGCGGCTACCGGACGGACGGCTGGCCATCACGGTCGACCACTACGAAGACGGCCACAAGTCCCTGACCAGCGCCTGGACGGGCCGGCAGGTCCCGCTGACCGACGCCCGCCTGCTCTGGCTGACGGTGAAATCCCCGCTGTTGATCTTCAAGGTGGTGGCGCTCATCCATCTCCACGCCGCCTGGCTCTGGCTCGTGAAGAAACTTCCCTTCCGTCGCAAAGGGGACGACATTCCCCTGCAACGCAACCTGCGTCACCCCACCCCTGAACTGACCGGCCGCCATGACTAAACCCTCCCTCGCCCGCCGACTCGTCCTGGCCGAACTCGCGAAACTCACCAAAGGCCGCCTCTCCCTCCGTCTGCCCGAAGGCGCCGAGCTCACGTTGGGCGACCCGCAGGCTACCGGCGGCGCGCGGATCGAGATCGCCGACGAGAACGCCTTCCGCCGCATCATGCTCGCGGCCGACATCGGCCTCACCGAAGGCTACATGGAAGGCGAATGGGATTCGCCCGACCTCAATGCGCTGATTGGTTTCTTCATCGAGAACATCGACCAGACCCCGGGCATGTCGGGCTCCGCCCGCAAGGCCATCGGCGTCGGCCTGTTCCGCATCGCCGACCGGATCGGACACCTCCTGCGCCCGAACGACAAGAAGACCGTGCGCCGCAACATCTCGGAACACTACGACGTCTCCAACGATTTCTTCCGCCTCTTCCTCGACCCGTCGATGATGTATTCGTCGGCCCGCTGGGAAGGCACGGACTCGCTTGAACAGGCCCAGGCCAACAAGAACGACGCCCTCTGCCGCTTCCTCCAGCTCAAGCCCACCGACCACGTCATCGAGATCGGCACCGGCTGGGGCGGCTGGGCGCTGCATGCCGTCAAGAAATACGGCTGCCGCGTCACCTCGCTCACCATCTCGAAGGCGCAGCACGACCTCGCCATCGAGCGCATCAAGGCCGCCGGGCTCTCGGACCGCATCACGGTGAAGCTCGAGGATTTCCGCGACCACCAAGGACTTTACGACAAGTGCGTCTCCATCGAGATGATGGAGGCCCTCGGCCATAAGTACCTGCCCGCCTTCTGCGGCTCGATCGGCCGCCTGCTCAAGCCGGACGGCATGGCTGCGTTCCAGTACATCACTTGCCCGGACAGCCGTTACGCCCAGTTCCGGGACGGCGTGGACTTCATCCAGAAGCACATCTTCCCCGGCTCGCTGCTGCTCTCCATCAACCGCGTCGGGGAACTGATGACCAAGGAAAGCGGCTTCCAGCTCGACCGCCTGGAGGAGTTCGGCCGCGACTACGCGCGTACGCTCGACGCCTGGTGCGTGGCCTTCGAGGCCAACCTCGACAAGGTGCGGGGCATGGGCTTCGACGAGCGCTTCATCCGCAAGTGGCGCCTCTACTTCCGCTACTGCCAGGCCGCCTTCGAGCACCGCAACATCGGCGTCGTCCAGGCGGTCTACGTCCGGCCTAACCGCAAGGGCTAAGGTCGGCCCTGCCTTGGGTAGGGCGGGCTCTGCGTGCCCGCCGTTGTCCCCATCGAGGTCCGCATCTGCGTCCGCGAACGGACGGCTCGGAGAGCCGTCCCTACCTCGTCGTCTTGGCGTCTTCGCGGGCCTGCGAGGCCGTGCTATCCGCCCAAAGCTGCTGGGTGACCTTGAGGAGGACGTAGCCGCTCACGGCGGTGACGGCGGCGAGCACCCAGGCCATCGTGAGACGCTTGGGGTCGCCGGACGAATAGAGGAAGTTGCCGATGGCGAAGAGCGAAGCCCAGATGAGCGCGCAGCCGGCGATCCAACCGACCAAGGCCGAGCCGATCCGGTTCTCCTGCGCGATCTCGGCGTCGCTGATGCCGGCCTCGGCGCGGATGTCCGTCCAGCCCGGGCCCGCTGGCTTCACCTTCTGGCAGAAAGAAATGAGCGTCGCGCGATCCGTCTGCGGTCCGACGTAGGCGGCGATGAGCCACGATAGCGTGGTCAGGCCGACCTGGATGATCGTCGTGGTCGCGAAATCCGCCTGAGGCATGAAGAACGGCACGGCCACCGAGGTCACGAGGGACATCACCATGGCGACGACTTCGCACCAAGCGGAGACGCGCCACCAGAACCAGCGGGCCACGTACAGCAGGCCCGTGCCGGCGCCGATCGAGAGGAGGATCTGGAAGGCCTGCTGGGCTGAGGACATCGTCAGGCTGAGCAGCGCGGCGACGACGTAGAGGAGCACGGTCGAGAGGCGGCCGACGTTCACGTAGTGGGCTTCGCTGGCGTCCTTCTTCATGAAGCGGCGGTAGAAGTCGTGCACGAGGTACGACGAGCCCCAATTGAGGTGCGTCAGGATCGTCGAGGAGTTGGCGGCGATCAGGCCGCCGATCATCAGGCCCACGAAGCCGACGGGCAGGAACATGAGCATCGCCGGGAAGGCGGAGTCATGGCCGATGAGCGCAGGGTCGGCGTTCGGGAAGGCCTTGGTGATCGCGGCGAGGTCGGGGTAGACGATGATCGAGCACAGCGCGGTGATGATCCAGGGCCACGGACGGAGCACGTAGTGGGCGATATTGAAGAACAGCGTGCCTCCGAGGGAGTCCTTCTCGGACTTCGAGGCCAGCATGCGTTGCGCGATATACGAACCGCCGCCCGGCTCGGCGCCGGGATACCAGTTGGCCCACCAGCTGATGGCGATCGGCAGGATGAAGATCATCAGCGCCAGCTCCGACATCGTGAAGTTCGGCAGCATGTCCAGGATCGGCTGACCCTTGCCGTCCGAGGCCGACATCACCGGCACGCCGGCGGTCGTCACGACCTGCTGCGTCGAGAGCTGGGCGACGAGCGCCTTCAGGCCCGCCCAGCCACCTGCGCCTTTGCCGACCAGGCGCTCACCGACCTCGACGAGCGAGAACCACGCGGCGGCGAAGACGGCGGTCATCTTGATGAAGAACTGGACCATGTCGATGACCAGCACGCCCCAGAGACCGGAGTGGGCGGCGAACACGACGTTGAGGATACCGCACACGACGACGGTCTGCCAGGCCGGCATGCCGAAGAGGATGTTGGCGATCTTGCAGGCGGCCAACGTGACCATGCCCATGATGAAGCAGTTGAAGAACAGCCCGAGGTAGATCGCGCGGAAGCCGCGGACGACCGACGCGGCGGTGCCGGAATAACGGTGCTCGTAGAATTCGAGGTCGGTCATGACGCCCGAACGACGCCACAGGCGGGCGAAGAAGAAGACCGTGGCCACTCCGGTGAGCACGAAGGCCCACCACTGCCAGTTGCCGGCCACGCCGTACTTGCGCACCTGCTCGGTCACCCAGTTGGGAGTGTCAGACGAGAACGTCGTCGCGACCATCGAGAGGCCGGCGAGCCACCACGGCACCGAGCGGCCGGAGGCGAAGAACTCGGCGGTACTGCCGCTCGAACGCTTGGCGAGGAAGAGCGCGGGGACGAAGCAGATCAGGATCGATGCCGCGACGATGACCCAATCAATCCAGGTAATATGCATGGCAGGGGTAAGGGGTTACCTACTTCTGCTTCACCCTGCCCTACGTGGCAACCGCGTTCCCCTCGCCTATTTGAGCAGTTAGGAGCATTAGCACGATAGGTGTCGCGACCAGCTAAGACCCGACGGCTTTCCGCCTCCGGCTGCGAACGGCGGCGATGGCAATCGCCGCCCTACCCATGTCAGGTAGAAGCGGGTGGCGGGTGGCGGTTAGGAAATGAAACTCCTGCACCTGCACCCGCACCTGAAGACCTGAACCTGATACCAGATGGCCGAAACCTGGGACCTGAAAATGGTTATATGCCCGCAGCCTCCTTCCCGGTTTCCGGTCTCCCTTTGAGTTAATGTGTCATCCTAAGGCAGGGACGTGATTGCCATCACGTCCGTTCGCGGCCGCGCGGCTTCATCGCGACTAGCTAAGACCCGACAACTCCCCGCCTGCGGTCTCGAACGGCGGCGATGGCAATCGCCGCCCTATCTCTTGCTCAGCTCCGGTTCCGTCCACGCGTCATTCCGGCCCTTGGTCTCGGCGCGGATCTTCTTCACGAGGTCGAGGGATACCGGATCGGCTTCGTGGTCCCACTCGCGACGGATATAGGTGAGCACGCCGGCGATCTGCTCGTCGGTCAGGAACCCGGCGGCGGGCATATCGTAGCTGTAGCTGACACCCTTCACTTTGATCGGGCCGCGCAGGCCGTGCATGACCACCTTGACGATGCGCTCGGGATCGCCGGTCACCCATTCGGAACCGGCTAGCGGCGGCGCGAGGCCATCGAGGCCCTTCCCGGTCGTCTGGTGGCACGCGGCGCACAAGCCCGCGAAGGTCTGCTTGCCGGAGTCGTAAAGCGTCTGCTCCTCGTTCGTGAGGAGGCGCATCGCGGAGATCGTCACGCCAGGCTTACCGGGCCAGACCACGGTGCTACGGAACCAACCGAGCACCTTGGCCATCGCGGCGTCCTTGCTCTGGCCGAGCTTGGCGAGGGCCAAGGATTCACCGAAGAGCTTCACGGGACGCTTGGCGGTGACGGTCGGGTGCGTGGTAAGCGAGCTGAGCAACGCGAGCTGCTGCGGCTTCGACTGCAGCGCGGCGATGATCTCCAAGGCCTTCTCGACCCGCTCGGCCTTGCGTTCGGCGAAGACGCCGCGGAGCAATGCCGCGGGCAAGGACTTGGAGTAGGCGGTCGGCTCCTTGAGCACGGCGGCGAAGAGTTCGAGTTCGCGGCCGGCGAGACCGCTGATGAGGCCGTCCTGGATGGCGATGTGTTCCGCGGCGCGGTGCGCCAACGCGGCGGCGGCGAGGTCGACGGCGAGTTCCTTGGCCTCGCCCATGCTGAGCACGAGCTGCAACTGGACTTCGGGCACGGCCTCGGTCGCGGCCAGCGCGGTCCAGCGGGCGATCACTTCGGCGCGATGCGCCCCGCCCACGAGGTCTTCCGAGACACGTAAGGCGGCCGCGCGCACGCGCGGATCGGCGTCGGCCAGGCCGGCCTCGACGAGCGTCCAGTCGGCGGCCTTGAGGCCGTGCTGCGTCCAGAGCGCATGCACCCGACCCATGGGCACCTTGGTCTCGCGGCCGAAAGCCGTCAGCGCGGCGGTAAGCGTCCGGTCACCCGTCTCGACGAGCAAGCGCTGGGCGTTCTCGCGGCGCCATTCATTGCCGCTGGCGAGTTCAGGAATCAGCTCAGCCGGCTTCAAGCCCGCCAATCCGGCGAGTTTGGTGGTCTTATGGCCTTCCGGCACCACGCGCCAGATACGTCCGAGGTGAAGCGGGGTGATCAGCCCACGATCTTCGGCCTGCTTGCGGAGGTAAGAGGTGAGCGAGATGCGGTGCTGGATCACGCCATGATGCATGTCCACGAGGTAGAGCGCGCCTTCGGGCCCCGTGAGCGCATTGACGGGTCGGAAGCGCTCGTCGGTCGAGGTCACGAACTCCTGCTCTTTATAATACGGCGTGCCCTTGACCAAGCCCTTGTCGGGGGTGAGCACCAGGCGCTTCACGAGATTGCCGGCCGGCTCGCAGATGAACGCGTTGCCATAGGCGTCGGCCGGGAAGAGGTCCGAGCGATAGATCCACGGCCCGCAGGCGGCGGTGCATTCCTTGAGCTTGTTGTCGCGGAGCATCTCCGCGCGATAGCCGCGGTTGATGCCCGGGTTGACGCGCGCGGGCCAGACGAACTGGTCCACCGCGGCCTTCGTGTTGAGACCTGTGGTGCGGCCAAGGGCCGGATTACGCTGCAGGTAGCCCGAGTTCACCACGTCGACGCGCAGGAGGTCGCTGTTGTTGTTGGAGTACAGGCGACCGTAGTCGTCCTGCGAAAGCCCCCACTGTCCGCGGAAGTTGCTCACGTCGCGGACCCACTTGCCGTCGGCGAACTTGAAGCGCGCCGTGTAGGCGCCGACGTAGAGCCAGCCGTCATGACCCCAGAGGAGGCCGTTCGGGGCGCGCTCGGGGTTGGCGAGCTGCGGACGGGACGGATCGACGCGCACGCCGAAGTCCGTGGCGACCTCGGTCTTTTCGTCCGCCTTGCCGTCGCCGTCGGTGTCACGGCAGAACCAGAGGTGCGGCGGGGCGCCGACGAGGGCGCCGTCGCGGTGGAGCACCAGGGCGCGAGGTAATATAATATTATCAAGGAACACCGTCCGCTTATCCATGCGGCCGTCGCCGTCGGTGTCTTCCAGCACGACCACCGAGCCCTTCGGCTGGTCTTCCGTCGTGCCGTCGAAGTTTTCCATGTAGCCCGTCATCTCCACCACCCAGAGGCGGCCGTCGGGGGCGAACTGCAGCACCGTCGGGTGGCGGACCAGCGGGGCTTCGGCGACCAGTTCGATGCGGTAGCCCGGGGCGACCTTGAAGCGGCGGAGCGCTTCTTCGGCCGTGAACTCCGGCGACGGCGGGATCAGCTTCGCCGGCACGATCGGGCGCTGCGGCTCGCCGGCCTTGTCGCCGATCTGCGCGCACGCGGCCGCCGCCAGGCAAAGGCCGGCCAGAGTCAGGACGCGTCGGGGCAGTCGCATAAGGACAATATGAATGCCCCGAGGTTGCAGGGTCAACTAAGCGAAGCTGTTTGGGATCGGCTTAATAGCCCGATGCCAGCCATAAATAATAAGGCCCTTCATGCAGCGAGAGTGAAGTCATCCTCTCATCACAAGAGCCTCAGACTACGAGGGTTGTTTTAAGCCTAATTGGACTACCCTGAAGCGTGCCATGCGCACACCTCTCCGGCGTAACGTCACGTTCATCATGCTTATCCTTCTCCTCGCCCATCAGCCGGTCGAGGCTAGCTCTACGACGAATCTTCCGGCCGGGAAACCTGCGCTCATTGATTCGGATGCAGACGGACTGGACGACGAGCTCGAGGCTGAGCTTGGGACCGATCCCTATGCGGCCGACACGGATGGGGACGGATTTGATGATAAGGCCGAGACCCTAGCCGGCTCCGATCCTAATAACGCGAAAGATTGGCCGGCCGGAAACAGCGTCTTCGCCGGAGGACAGCCTGTCAGCAAAAGCAAGGCGCCGAAGAAATACCTGCCCTTACCGTCGCTTTACGCGACACCAAAGAGCCC
>CAIXQT010000024.1 GCA_903921665.1 uncultured Opitutia bacterium | reverse complement strand
GTCGACTCCCGCGACCCCAAGGTCGACCCCGTCGGCGCCTGCGTCGGCGCCCGCGGCGCCCGCGTCCGCAACATCGTCAAGGAACTCGGCGGCGAGAAGATCGACATCATCCGCTACCATGCCGAGCCGCTCAAGCTGCTCGAAGAGGCCATCCGCCCCGCCAAGCCGCGCAACGTCCGCATCGACGAGCGTACCCGCTCCATCTTCTTCGAAGTGGACGAGGACGACATGCGCATCGCCATCGGCAGCAAGGGCCGCAACGCCCGCCTGACCTCCAAGCTCATGGGCTGGGGCCTCAACATCCAGAAGGCCACGCACGCCGCCGAAAGCTTCGAAGCCAAGGCCGGTGACGCCGCCGTCCGCATCGCCGAGCAGCTCGGCCTCCCGGCCGAACTCATCGCGAAGTTCGTCGGACTCGGCATCTCCAGCGTCGAAGCCCTCGAAGGCGCGACCGTGGAAGACTTCAAGGAAAGCGGCATCCCGACCGAAGAGGTCGAAGCCGTCCTCGCCGCCTACGCCAAGGGCCGCCGCTCGTAATCCTTCCGCCTCCACCCCTCCCGACACCCTTCGCCAGCGCACATGACCGAGAAGAAGAAATCCGAAGCCAAGAAGCCCGCGGCGACGCAGCGTTTCAGCGACGTGGCCAAGGAGCTCGGGCTCGAGGTCAAGGCACTGCTCGCCCTGGTCGACCAGTTCGTGGCCGCCCGCCCCGACTACAAGGATTACGTCTTCACCGACGGCAAGAAGCCGGCCGCCTCGAGCAATTTCGGCAAGATCTACCGCGACGACTTCATGACGTTCGCGGCGGACAAGCTTCCGAAGAAGGCCGAAGTCGTCCCGGAACCGGTCGTCGAGGCTCCCAAGGCTCCTGAGCCGGCTAAGCCTGTCGCTCCGGTCGCCAAGCCTGGCACGCCGCCTCCGGTGAGCATGCCGCCGCGTCCGACGATCGCGCCGACCCCGGTCGCCCGTCCGCCGGTCACGCCGAACATCCCTCGCCCGACGATCGCACCGACCCCGGCCAAGGCCGACCTCCCGCCCATCGTCGTCAGCACCCCGCCGCCGGTTCCTTCGCGTCCCGCCAACGTCCCTCCAATCGTCCGCCCGCCCATCGCGCCGGTCGTCAACCGACCCGCCGCCACCGGCAGCCAGGCCGCCCCGGGCAGCAAGGGAGCGATCACCGTCCGCCCTCCGATCGTCGTCCGCGACTTCGCGATCGCGCTCAACCTTAAGCCCTTCCAGGTCATCGGCAACCTGATGGAACTGAACAAGGTCGTCAGCGTCTCCTCGGTCATCGAGGAAGCCGACGCCCGCAAGGTCGCCGAGCGCCATGGTTACACGCTGGAGATCCGCCACCGCGGCGAAGGCGTGCAGCCCGTCAAGAAGGTCGAGAAGCCTTCCGAAGACGATCCGGCCCTCATGACCCCGCGTCCGCCCGTCGTCTGCGTGCTCGGCCACGTCGACCACGGCAAGACCACCCTCCTCGACTTCTTCCGTAAGACCAACGTGGTCTCGGGCGAAGCCGGCGGCATCACGCAGCACATCGGCGCCTACTCCGTCTCCTACCAAGGCGAGAAGCCTGAGTACAAGGGCAAGACCGTCACCTTCCTCGACACTCCCGGCCACGCCGCCTTCGCCAAGATGCGCGAACGCGGAGCCTCCGTCACCGACGTCGCCGTG
>CAIXQT010000023.1 GCA_903921665.1 uncultured Opitutia bacterium | reverse complement strand
GCAGACGGCCTGCGTCGCCAGGAAGTTGGTGAAACGGATTCCCTCCTTGCCCAGCTGGTCGATGTTCGGCGTCGGGTTCTGCTTAGAGCCGTAACATCCGAGGTCCGCCCAGCCCATGTCGTCGCACATGATCAGCACGACGTTGGGCTTGGCGCCGAACAAGGTCGCGCACAGGAGTAGGGCCAAGGTTGGGGTGAACCTCATGAAGCCATTAGTAGGGTAAATCCCTCATGCCTCCAAGCCTAATGTATTAATCATACCTTTAATCACGACTTCAGACCTTAAGCCCGAGCTCGGCGCAGACGGCGGGGTGCTTCCGGGCCTTGTTGATGAATTCATCCACCCCGAAGTCGGCCACGATGAAGTCGCCATAACGGAAGGACGGGCACTTGGACTGGCCGGTGATCGCCACCAGCTGGCGCATCTGGTGCATGTCGGCGACCACGTCACGGATGTCGAGTTTCACGCCTTGGGCGGCGAAGTATTCCAAAGCCTGGGTGCACCAGGGGCAACCGGGCTTGGTGTACAGAATAGGCAGAGGCTGCGGCATGACGGAAACCAAGCGGGGCATGGCCGGCTTAGCAAGCGGAGAGCACCCGCGGCGTTGACAGCCTCTCGGCTCTTGCAGGAAATGACGCATCCCCATGGAAACCATTCACGGAGCCCCCAGCTACACCCTGCGCAGCGCCGAGGTAGAACTGGCCGTCACCCAGACCGCCGGCCACCTGGCCCCGGTCACGTTCAACTTCCCGGGCCTCAAGGCCTCCCCCTACTCGCTGTCGCCTTGGACTCCGACGCAGATCGACCAGTCGCTGCCTAACCTGCTCACCTTCCTGCGTGGAGACTTCATGTGCCTGCCTTTCGGCGGCCAAGAGAAAGGTCCGCCCCACGGCGATACGGCCAACGCGCCTTGGCAGCTCGCCTCATCCACGTCGACTTCCCTCAGCCTTACGCAGACCGGCACCGATACCGGCGCCACCGTCGCGAAGAACTTCACGCTGATCCCCGGCCACCACGCCATCTACTGGGAACACCTGATCGAGAACCTTGAGGGCCGCTGGAACTACGGCAACCATCCCGTGCTCGACCTTTCGCAGGTACCCGCCGGTGCGGCCCGCATCGCGACGAGCGCCTTCCGCTTCGGCTCCGTCTACGCCGGCGAGTTTTCCAACCCGTCCGCTGGCGAATCCGGCGCGCTCAAGCCGTTCGCCGAATTCACTTCGCTGAAGTCCGTCCCGATGAAGGACGGCTCGAACACCGACCTTACGCATTACCCCGCCCGCGCCGGCAACGATGACCTCATCATGCTGGTCAACGTGCCCGCCACGGAGGCCCAGCCGTTCGCCTGGACGGCCGTGACCTTCCCTGGTTACGTCTGGTTCTCGCTCAAACACGTCGCCGACTTCCCCTCCACCCTCTTCTGGCTCTCCAACGGCGGCCGACCGGGCCACCCCTGGGAGAAGCGCCACCTCGGACGCCTCGGTCTCGAGGAGGTCTGCTCCCACTTCTGCGACGGCGTCGACATCGCCCGCGAGGATCGCCTAGCCGCCAAGGGCATCCCGACCAGCCGACTTTTCCGCAAAGACCAACGCGTTCGCCTCCCCCTGATCCAGGCCGCCGCCGCGGTGTCTGCCGACTTCGGCCAAGTCCAGAGCATCGTCCCCGCCGGCCCCGAAGCCGTCCGGATCAAGGGCGAAAACGGCCAGTCCGTTACCTGCCCCATTAATTGGCAGTTTTTGAAGTCGTAAGTCGGCTTACTCAATTCTTGTCCCTGCCCAAGGAGTCG
>CAIXQT010000022.1 GCA_903921665.1 uncultured Opitutia bacterium | reverse complement strand
TCATGGCTGACCAATTCGGGCAAGACATGCATGACCACGCAAGCGTGGTCCGGCTCACTATCGATATGATTGTCGACGGTCTGCCAAAAGCGGGTGGAGCTCTGCAGTAAAGCTGCGGCTGCCGCCGGATCGAGCAGGTAGGCGACGGCGGAGTGTCCCGCCGTGAGTGGCCGGACGATGTCGATCCCGGATGGCAGCCGCAGCCATAGTTTCGACCGCGGATGGCGCTGACTGAAGAGCCGGAGGATGACTTTGGTTCCGGCGATCGCGCCGGAGAGTTCTCCTAGATTACGAACCAGCCTCGAATCGAGGCGTGCATCATCTTCTAGTACCAGGCAAGGACGGTCGCCGGCAGCTACCTTCTCCCAAGCCGAACGGTGAGCCAGGAAGCACCCGACCTCACCCTTGGTCAGCCCGTAGCCAAGAGTCTTCATGCGCATACGAAGGTCATAGCCGCTTGCCCGCTCAGGGTCGCTGTTCAGGAATATTGCCGGGACGACCTGGGCGTCGACGCCGAGTTCCGAGAGGTGGCCTTCCAGTAGGCGGTGGCGTCGGCTTCCCGGTGTGCTTATCGCAAAGATAATACATTCGCGCATGAGCCAAGATTTAGAGACGAGGAGTCGCTGACCGCAAATCGGAAACATACCGCATGCCTTCGGCTTTCGGGTTGTGTCAGATGTCCTTCCCGCCAGCGTGGTCTGATGCATGTCGGCATCACGGGCGGAAGAGGGGTCCTAGGTAGAATCTTGCAAGTGCAACTTGCGGCTGCGGGGCATCGCCATGACTGTTTCGGCGGCGATGTCCGCGAAAGCAAAGACCTGGCCGCCTGGATGCATCCGCGCCGCTTCGACGCCATCATCCATCTAGCGGCACTGGTTCCGACGCAGTCCGTCCAAACTGACCCCGCCCGGGCGTTTCAGGTGAACGTCGGCGGAACAGCTAATCTCATCGCCGCCGTCAGCGCGTACAAACCTTGGATCTTCTATGCCAGCAGCAGTCATGTCTACCAGCCGCAGGAGGCGCCGCTCTCTGAATCGGCCCCGACGGCGCCGGCGCATCCTTATGGCGTTTCCAAGCTCATGGGCGAACGCGTGCTCGCTGCATGCGCACCGGCTGTTGGGCTGGACTACTGCGTCGGCCGGATCTTCAGCTTCTACCACCCGTCCCAGACCGGTTCATTCCTTTACCCCTCGTTGCTTCGTCGTTTCGTCGACGAAGACCTTGAGAAGCCCTTCTCGTTGTTCGGCGCAGAAGACATAAGGGATATCTCGCCTGCAGAAGTATTAGTTGCTCATATCGTCACCTTGGCGGAAAAAAGGGCTACTGGGGTCGTGAATATCGGTTCCGGGCAGGGAACGCGGATCGCTGACTTCGCCCAGACACATGCCCCCCGGCCGCTCAAGGTGGTCAACGCCTCCGCCGCCCCGCCAACTTCTTTGGTTGCCGATATTTCCCACCTGCATCAGCTTCTCGGTCGATGACCGAACCAATTGTTACCATCGTCATTCCGACCTTTAACCGGTCGGCCATGCTGCGAAGGTGCGTCGAATCGGCCCTTACGCAGACCCAGGCCTGCGAAGTCATCGTTGTCGACCACGGCAGCTCCGACGACACCCCGGCCGTGGCCGCCAGTTTTGGCGACCGTATCCGCTACTTACGCCGCGAAGAAGACCATGGCGTGCATTTCTGCTGGCTCGATGGCGTCATCAACGCCCGAGGAAAATTCGTCCACTTGAACTTCGACGATGATTTCCTGCAACCGACTTTTGTCGAGCGATGTATGGCACTCATGTCCGACGAGGTTGCCTTATGCTTCACCGTAGCCGAAATCCGCGATGAGGCTTCTGGTCGCAAACTGCAGGAATGCTTCACTGGATTCGGTCGGACCGGCGTCTACTCCGCCTCCCGTTTCATGACGCTGCAGATCAAGGGCCTTGTCTCGCCTGGAGCGATTCTGCTTCGGCGACAGGATATACTCGACGCGCTCTTCGTGGGCAGGGTGCCTTTTGCCCGACATGAATATCGGGGCGTCGGGCCGGATTGGCTGATGTCGGCGATGGCCACCTTGAATTATCCCAAGGTCGGTTTCGTTGCCGAACCCTTGGCGGTGTTTTCCGCCCACGAAGGCTCGATCACCGTCGATGCCCAGCGTGACAAGGCCAAGAAGAAGGCGCTGCAGGCCGCGTATCAGGCCGCCCG
>CAIXQT010000021.1 GCA_903921665.1 uncultured Opitutia bacterium | reverse complement strand
CGCACGCCCTTGGGCTGGCCGGAGCTGCCGCTGGTGAAAAGCAACGCCGCCTCGGCGTCGCCGCCGTGCTTCGGCAAACCCATGAAAGCCAGCACCCACGAACTCGGCAGGCAACGAATGAGTCCGATGCGGAGCGCAAGATCCGCACGAGAATGGGTGGTCAGGAAATCGGCCACATCCAGGACGTGATCGCCCCAAGGGAAATCCGGCGACTTCTCGGAAAGCTTGCTGCGGAAAGCACCGGCGGTGACGACGAGATCGACCTCGGCGCGCTGCAGACAGGAAAGCGCTTGTTCGCGACCGAGCGAGAAATTCAGGTTCACCGGGATCTTGTCGGCCAGCACGCAGCCGAGGTTGGCGACGGCCGCCGCGACGCCCGGAGGCAGCACGATGGCAATGCGCCGGGAGCGGGTGCGACGCTTGAGTTCGCCCGCGAAGGCCCAACCTAGGGCGAGCAACGTCGCTCCTGAAAACTCTCGGCGGACTGACGTACGATCGATCAGGGCGACCGCCCCGCCCTTCTTCGCCAAGCCCTCAGCGACTTCGCGACCGAGATGGCCTCCGAGCGAAGCGCGCAGGTCGAAGGCCTCCGAGGCGAGCTCCAGCAGCCGCAGGCGGGTCTTCGCATGTTCGGTCGCCGGAAAAGGTTTGCCGATGACGACGCCGATGGGGCGCGGGAAATGCTTGGGCATCTTCCAGAACGACTTGCCGCCGCTGAAGCTGAGGATCGAACCCCACATCCCATCGATGGCGACCGGCAGAATCGGTGCGCCGCCGCGACGGGCGATCAGCTCGAAGCCTTTGCGCAGCTGCATCAGACCGCCGTTGCGGGTGATGCTACCCTCGGGGAAGATGCAGACCACTTCGCCCCGGGCGAGCGCTTCGCCGGCCTTGACGATGGCCTCCTTGGCCTTCGTTTCCGAAACCGGAATCGTCCCCATCAGCCGGCACATGAAACCGAGGAACTTATGGCGTTCGAAACCTTCCCAGGAAAGAAAGCGGACGGGACGGCGCGACATCACCCCCATCACCAAGACGTCGGCGTAGGCGACGTGGTTCGCGATGATGAGCACGCCGCCTTCCTCGGGAATATTCTCCAGGCCGCGGATACGGATGCGATAGGCGCATTTCAGGATCAGCCAGCACAAGGTGTGCATCAGGCAATACCCCAGGGACATCGACTTATGGCGACGAGGCGCGCGCCAGGCGAAAGCCAGCAGAAAGACCGTGAGCAGGAGCAAGCCGACCGCGCCGACCGTCAGGAAGACCAGCAGCAAGGACCAGCCGAGAAAGGTAAGCAAGGGCACCCTGTGGAAATTGGGCCGTCCTCCGTCGGGTGCAAGCGAGTCCTTTCGGATTGACCCCTCCCCTCCTGTGCTTGCCCTATAGAGACCCACGATGCGCGACTACGTCCTCAGACGGTTGCTGCTAGTCCCACTGACCTTCGTGGGCATCACGTTCGTCGCGTTCTGCTTCACCCGCTTCGTCCCTGGCGGCCCCATCGAGCAGGCCTTGGCCGAACGCCAGCAAGCCGACCGCAAGCGCAGTTCGGCCGCACGTCCCAGCGGCCCGGCTTCCCCGGAAGAACTCGACAACCTGAAGCGCCGCTACGGCTTCGACCGCTCGCTCATCGAGGCATACGCCATCTGGCTGGGGGTCGTACCCGGCCCGGCGGACTGGGTAACCGTCCGACTCGACAAGGAAGGCAAAGCGGAGGCGGAGGTCGCCGACGACCTCAATCCCGGACGGTCCTTCAAGTTGAACGTCACCCAAAGCGGGAAGAGCATCAGCCTCACGACGGCGGAGGGCAAAGCGCGCGCCCCCTGGCGTGCCGAAGCCGCCCCCCTCCCCGATGACCCGGACAAAGCTCCGCGCGTGCTCATCTACCGTCAGGCCTACGCCGGACTGCTCCAGGCCGAGCTCGGCGACTCCACCATCAGCGACAAGCCTGTCTGGGATGAGATCAAGGCCCGCCTGCCGATCTCGGCCTGGTTCGGCGGCTGGTCCCTGCTGCTCGCCTACGCCATCTCGATTCCGCTCGGCGTCGCCAAGGCCCTCAAGCGTGACGGTTGGTTTGATCGCGGCTCCTCCCAGCTGCTCTTCATCCTCTATTCCGTCCCCGGCTTCCTTCTCGCCGTCGCCGGCCTCCAGCTCCTCTGCCACCAACTGCACTGGTTCCCGACCAAAGGGTTCGATTGGTCGCGGCCGTTCTACCATACCGCGCTTCCTCTCGCCTGCGAGATGATCGGGGCCTTCACCGCCCTCACCCTTTTCACCCGCAACGGCCTGCTCGACAATCTCGCCGCCGATTACGTCCGGACCGCGAAGGCGAAAGGCCTGAGCAACCGCCGCATCGTCTTCGTCCATGCGCTCCGTAATTCGCTGATCCCGCTCGCCGCCACTTTCGGCAGCAACCTCGGGTTCTTCCTCACGGGTTCGTTCCTGATCGAGGTCACGTTCAACATCCCGGGGCTCGGCCTCCTCGGCTACGACTCGCTCGTCCAGCGCAACTTCCCGATCTTCCTCGGCCTGCTCACGCTCTCCAGCCTGGCGATGCTCCTTGGCAACATCGTCTCCGACCTCTGCGTCGCCGCCGTCGACCCCCGCATCCGGTTCGACAAATCCGCATGAGCCTCCTCGACCCCATCACCCTGCAGCGCTTCGAGCGGTTCCGTCGCAACCGGATGGGCTGGTGGTCGCTGCTCACGTTGGTCACGCTCACCTTGCTGGCGTTGCTCGGCCCGCTGCTCGTCGGCAACCGGCCGCTCATCCTCAAGATCGACGGAGTCACGCGCTTCCCCGTCTTCGCAGGCTTCATCTCCGGCCGCGACCTCGGCCTCAGGATCGAAGGCGAGCCCAACTACCGCCTGCTTGCCGAAGAGTTGAAACTGAACGGACGCGGCTGGCTGCTGCTGCCGCTCGTCCCGTTCGCCCCGGACGAAGTCTGCGAGGTGATGCCCGCCGTCGCCCGCGACGCCGAAGGACGCTGGTCCGATCCGCGCGGCCTCATCGCCGAGGGCCGCATCTTCTCGCTCCACGCCGACGGCACCCGTCGGCAGACCTGGACCATCATCGATGGACGGCCCGAAGGCGACGCGCGCCTCTTCGCCGAAGGCGTGAGCAAAGCCCGGGCGAAATTCGTCGCCGGCAAAGTCACCCTACGAGCGCCCTCGGAGGACCGCACCGACTGGGAGCCGGCCGGGCCGCTGCGCACGCAGGTGCCTTCGCCCTGCCCGCCCGGACTCGACGGCCATTGGCTTGGCACCGACGAATCCGGGCATGACATCGTGGCGCGCCTCTTCGGCGGCTTCCGGCTCCTCCTGCTCTCCGCCGTCATCTTCCTTCCGTGTGTCTACGGCGTCGGTCTGCTTCTCGGTGCGGCAATGGGCTACTTCGGCGGTTGGTTCGACATGGTCTGCCAGCGCGTGATGGAGATCTGGTCCAACATCCCCTTCCTCTACGCGATCATCTTCCTCGCGAGCCTGCTCGAGCCTTCGCTCGCGATCCTGATCCTCATCCTCGTGGCGTTCTCCTGGATCGGCCTCGCCCAGCAGCTCCGGGCCTCCGCCTACCAGGTCTCGGCCCGCGACTACGTGACCGCTTCGCGCGCCCTGGGAGCCGGACACGCCCGCATCATCTGGCGGCATATCCTCCCCAACAGCGCGACCGTGATCCTCACCACGCTGCCGTTCAGCCTGCACGGCCTGGTGTTCTCGCTCTCCGCCCTCGACTACCTCGGCTTCGGCCTGCCGCCCACCGAACCCTCGTGGGGCGACCTGCTCCACCAGGCCAAGGAAAACTGGAACGCCTGGTGGATCCTTGGCCCCACCCTCTTCTGCCTCGTCGGCACCATGGTCATGATCAACTCCATCGGCGAAGCGCTCCAGGACGCCTTCGACCTCCGTCGCGCCCAACGATGAGAAATCTCCTCGCTTTCCTTTTCGCCCTGACGCTTGCCCAGGCTGCGACCTTCGAAGACCCGAAGGCCGCGGCCTACTACGCCGCGCACAAGGATTTCTTCCGCTACGCCACCCCGGCCGACCTGCCGAAGGACCTCGTCTGGCACGACGGCGCCGTGCAGAAGGAGTTCGCCGATCCCCGCGCGACCCGCGGCGGCACGCTGCGCCAGTTCACGACTTCCACCCCGCCCACGCTCCGGCGCGTCGGCCCTAACGCGAACAACGGCTTCCGCGGGGAGCTTTACGACAATAACGACTTCGGCCTGCTCTCGTCGCACCCGAACACCGACGAACCCATCCCGGGTCTGGCCACGAGTTGGGCGATGTCGGCCGACGGCATGACGGCCTTCTTCCGGCTCGATCCGAACATCAAGTTCACGGACGGCCAGCCGGTCACCGCCGACGACTACTTCTACGCGTTCTACTTCTACCGCTCACCTTGGGCCAAGGCCGACTGGTACGCCGACTTCTACACCCGCGAATGGGGCGGCATCACGCGCTTCGACGCCTACACGATCGCGATCAAGGCGCCGCGCAAGCGGCCCTACCAGCTCGAGCAGCTTGGCGAGCTGCGACCGCTCCCCCGCGACTTCTTCAAAGACTTCGGTCCCAATTACGAAAAACTGTACAACGACCGGTACCAGCCGACGACCGGACCCTACTTCGTCGGCGCCAACGGCTTCCAGCGCGAAAAATCCGTCACGCTCACCCGCGTCAAGGACTGGTGGGGCGACCACCGCAAGTTCTACCGCCACCGCTACAACCCTGATGCCATCGAGTACGGCGTGATCCGCGAACTCGACAGCGCCTACGCGTCGATGCTCAGCGGCGAGATCGACTTCATGCCGATCATGATGCCCCGCTACTGGTACGGCACCAACGAGAAGAAGGCGTACCAGAACGGCTACCTCACCAAGGCCCAGTTCTTCAACGACATCCCCCGCCCGCCTTACGGACTCTATCTCAACACGCAAAAACCCCTGCTGTCCGACATCGACGTGCGCCTGGGCCTTCAACATGCCACCGACTTCCAGCGCGTCATCGACGGCTTCTACCGCGGAGACTACGCGCGCCTCAACCAGTTCAGCGAAGGCCTCGGCAAGTTCACCGACCCTTCGATCCGCCCGCGCCGCTATTCGCCCGAACTCGCCCGCGCCGCGTTCGCCAAAGCCGGCTTCACCCAGACCGGCACCGACGGCATCCTGATGAACGCCGGCGGCGAACGGCTCTCCTTCCGCCTGACGTTCGACACCTCGGACCGCCGGAAATACCTCGCCACCTTGGTCGAATCCGCCCGTCGCTGCGGCGTCGAACTCCGACCCGAGACGCTCGAGCACACCACGATGTACCGTAAGGTCATGGAAAAGAACCATGACATCGTCTTCTGGGCCTGGTCGGTCTCGGGCCGCCTCCCGGCGCTCTGGGAATCCCACCACTCCGACAACGCCGTTGAGACGCTCGCCGATGGGCGTAAGGTCCCGAAACGCCAGACCAACAACATCACCGGCATCGACGACCCGGCGCTGTCGAAGCTGATCGACCGTTTCCGCGCGGCCACCGAAGAGGACGAAATGATCAAGCTCTCCTATGCGATGCAGCAGCGCATCCATGAACTCGCCGACTTCATCCCTGGCTTCAAGGTGCCGGGTTATCGCATCGCCCATTGGGACTGGGTGAAATTCCCGGCCGGCTTCGACGTACGCTCCGCCGAAGACCCCGGCCAGTACGGCCTCTTCTGGCTAGACCCCAAGCAGCGCGAGGTCGACCTCAAGGATTTCCGCGAAGGCAAGGTCCGCGGGGCGCCCAAGACCGTCATCGAGGACCGCTGGCGGACCGAATGACCGTCGTTCTTCCTTCCCCTGCCCCCTTGCCCGACCTATGTTGCAGCCCATGTCCGCCGAGCCTCTCCTGAAAGTACAGGACCTCAGCGTCACCTTCCGCAATGGTGACCGCGCGACCGTCGCCGCCCAAGGCGTCAGCTACGAACTGGCCGCCGGCGAAGTCCTCGCCGTCGTCGGCGAATCCGGCTCGGGCAAGTCGGTCTCGGCCCTGGCGCTCACCCGCCTGCTCCCCCCCGAGCCGACCTGCGCGCTCTCCGGCTCCGTGAAACTCGGCGGCGTCGAGCTGCTCGGACTCAGCGAAGAGAAACTGGCCAAGGTCCGCGGCGGCTCCATCGCCTACATCTTCCAAGAACCCGGCACATCCTTGAATCCGGTCTACACCATCGGTTTCCAGATCGGCGAAGCCGTCGCGCTGCATCGCCCGGACATCAAGGACGTCAAGGCCGAGGTCCTCCGCTCCCTCGCCGAGGTCCACATCAACGACCCGGAACGCGTCGCGAACCAATACCCGCACGAGCTCTCCGGCGGCATGCAGCAGCGCGCGATGATCGCCATGGCCCTGGCCTGCGACCCGAAGATTCTCGTGGCCGATGAACCGACCACCGCGCTCGATGTGACCATCCAGAAGGAGATCATGGACCTCCTCGCCCGCCTCCGGCGCGAGCGCGGCATGAGCATCGTCCTCATCACCCATAACTTCGGCATCATCGCGAACTTCGCCGACAAGGTAGCCGTGATGTGGAAAGGCCGCATCGTCGAGTCTGGACCCGTCGCGCAGATCATGCGGACCCAGTCGCACCCTTACACCAAGGCGCTCATCGCCTGCATCCCGCGGCTTGGCCAGCGCCGACGCCGCCTCACCACGCTGTCCGAGGAACTCAAGGTCTCCCGATGAGCGACAACCTCCTAGAAGTCAGCGGACTCTCCGTCCATTACCCCGGACGCGCCAACTGGTTCTTCCAGAAAGCCGCGCCGAAGAAGGCCGTGGACGACATCAGCTTCGTCGTGCCGAAAGGCAAGACCGTCGGACTCGTCGGCGAATCCGGTTCCGGCAAGACCACGACCGGTCGCGCGATCGTGAAGCTCGCCCCGCTCACCGCCGGCAAGATCCTCTACCAAGGACAGGACATCGGGGCCCTCTCCAACGCGGCCTTCCTCCCGTGGCGCAAGAAGATCCAGATGATCTTCCAGGACCCGTACAATTCGCTCAACCCGCGCGCCGACATCCTGACCATCCTCTCGGAGCCGCTGGAGATCCACTTCCCGCAGATGACCCGCGCCGACCGCGAGGCGCGTTGCGCCGAACTGCTCCGCAGCGTCCAGCTCCCCGCCGAACACCTCCGCCGACATCCGCACGAATTCTCGGGCGGACAACGCCAGCGCATCGGCATCGCCCGGGCCCTCGCCGTGCAACCTGAGCTCATCATCTGCGACGAGCCGGTCTCGGCCCTCGACGTCTCCGTCCAAGCCGAGGTCGTGAACCTGCTGCAGGACCTGCAGGAACAACTGGGCCTGACCTATCTCTTCATCGCCCACGACCTCGCCGTCGTCGAACATGTCAGCGACCACATCCTGGTGATGTCCAAGGGTAAGATCGTCGAACAAGGCACGCCGGCCGAGATCCTCGGCAACCCGCAACAGGCCTATACGAAGACGCTGCTGGCCGCGGTGCCCCGGTTCTGATGTCCGCGGAAGCCCAGTCGAAGCTCGATGGCACGACGCGCGGCCTCGGCCTGCTGCTCATCGGCATGGCCGCGTTCGCGACGTGGGACCAGTGGGCCATCTGGAGCACCAAGGACGACTATACCTTCGGCTACCTTGTGCCATTTTTCTCGGCCTACGTCCTGTGGGACCGCTGGGAAGAACTCCGCGCCTTGCTGACAGGGGAACGCGCCGACGTCGCCGCTCCGACTTCCAATGGAGTCCTGATCTTCGCCCAGGTGCTGGCGTTCGCCTCGCTGGCCTCGTTCGGCTTCGGCGCCGCCGCCCGCGCCATCTTCGGCACCGGCATCGGACCGACGCTCGCCATCTCCTTCGGTCTGACAGGCGCGACGCTCGCCTTCGCATTCGTCTCGGTACGCGGGCCGCAGGACGCCGTCGCGACGTCGCCCTCGCGCTGGAGGGCCGTCGGCCTCCTCCTGTTCCCTGCCGGTGTCTGGCTGATCTCCGGGCCCTTCCTCTACCTTGTCGACAACCAGATCAAAGGCGAGCTCCTCACGAACGTAACGGAGTTCGTCTCGGGCGTCCTCCGCGCGAACGGTCACGCGATCCGCGTCAACGGTAACACCATCGTCTTCCCCAACGGCGACGCCGTCGGCGTGGCCGAAGCCTGCTCAGGCATCCGCTCCCTCTCGGCTTGCGTGTTCGCAGGCGCCTTCCTCGGCGCGGTCTTCATCGAAGGCGGCTTCCCGGGGGCGCTCCTCCGTCGGATCGCCATGATCGGCCTCGCGGCCTTCACCGCGATCCTGCTCAACATCGGTCGAAACACCTACCTCACCTTCCACGCCCTCAACCATGGCTCGAAGTCGCTGGACCGCGATCTCGCCGGGGTCGAGCACGGACAACCGGGCTTCTCCTCGCTCGGGAGCGTCCATGATCTGGCCGGCAATGTCGCCATGATCGCCGCCTTGATCCTCCTCGTGGCCCTCATTCCTTTGCTCAACCGGATCGGCCGGCGCCGCGACCCCCTCCTTAACGCATGAGAATTCTTTTCGTCACCCCCGAGCTAGCGCCCTGGTCCAAGGCCGGCGGACTCGGCGACGCCACGGTGGCGCTGGGCAAGGCCTTGGCCGCCAAGGGCCACGAGGTGCGCGCCATCACGCCGCTTTACGGCTCCGTCCCGGGCCGCGAGAAGATGGGCACGCTCATCGAGTCGCTCAAGGTCGGCGTCAACTGCGACGCCCGCAAGGCCGGCTGCCGCATCCGCACGCAGCAAGTCTCACCCCACTTCGAGGCCTGGTTCGTCGAACATGAAGATTTCTACGGCGCCCGGGAAATCTACCCGGCACGCGACGACGCGGGCGAACGGGCCGCCTTCTACGGCCGGGCCGGACTCGACGCGTGCCTGACCACGAGCTGGATTCCCGACATCATCCATTGCCACGACTGGACCGCCGGACTCGTGCCGGTGCTGCTCAACACGACGCTCAAGCATTCGGCGCTCGGCGGCGCCAGGTCCGTCATCTCGATCCATAACCTGCAGCACCAAGGCCTCTACCCCAAGCGCATCATGGCCTACCTCGGCCTCCCCGAAACCCTGTGGAGCCCGCAGGAACTCGAGTGCCTCGGCGGCGTCAACTTCCTCAAGGGCGGCATCCTGCATGCCGCCAAGGTCATCACCGTCAGCCCGACTTACGCGAAAGAAATCCTCACGCCCGCCTTTGGCTACGGCCTAGATGACGTCGTACGCCGCCGCGCCGCCGCCTTACGTGGCATCCTTAACGGCGTCGATCACGACGAATGGAATCCGGAACAAGACAAGCACATCGAGGCGCCCTTCTCCGCGAAGAAGCCCGCGGGCAAGTCCGCCTGCAAAGCCGCCCTCCTGCGAGAACTCGGCCTCGCACCCGACCGCGCCGTCCCGCTCATCGGGGTCGTCTCCCGCCTCTGGGAACAGAAGGGCCTGGACCTCGCCGTCGGCGTGCTACCCAAGTTCCTCCGCGAAGGCAGCCTGCAATTCGTCCTGCTCGGGAGCGGCGATGCCTGGCTGGAGAATGAATTCAAACGCCTGGCGGCGGACTTCCCCGCCGCCTGCGCCGTGCGCATCGGCTACGACAACGGCCTTTCCCACCGGATCGAAGCCGGCAGCGATTTCTTCCTCATGCCCAGCCGCTTCGAACCGTGCGGGCTGAACCAGATGTATTCCATGGCCTACGGCACCCTGCCGATCGTGCGAGCCACCGGCGGCCTGGCTGACACCGTCACTGGCTGGGATGGTAAGAAAAAAGGGACTGGGATTGTTTTTGAGCACGCCGACCATGGGGGCATAGAGTGGGCCATACGCCGAGCGCTGGAGCTTTATCAGCAACCCGCCACCTTCAAGGCGCTGCAAAAGACGGCGATGGAAGCCGAGTTCAGCTGGGCCAAGGCGGCGGAAGCCCACCTCGAGTGCTATCTCGGTTAAAACCAGCGACTTAACGCTTAAATTAAAGCATCAAGGGCTTCTTTTTAAGCAAATACTGGGGTTTATTCGCCAATTTTTCCATAAATGCAGAAATATATGGCATTTTGGTAAAGTTTAAGCACATCGGAAGACGCAATGAAGCACACCTCCATCACCCTCCTCACCCTCACTGCCGCCGCGAGCTTCGCTCAGGCTGCTCCCGCCGCTGCCCCGGCGTTCACCACCTCGGGCAACCTCGCCTTCACCAGCGACTACGTCTGGCGCGGCCTCTCCCTGAACGCCGGCAAGTTCGCCGTTCAGGGCGGTTTCGACGCTACCCATAGCTCCGGCCTCTCGGCTGGCATCTGGGCTTCCAACGTCACCGTCGGTAACGCTTCCCTCGAAGTCGACGTGTACGCCAACTACGGCTTCAAGCTCGGCGCCCTCGACGCTTCCGTCGGTTACATCGCCTACGCCTACGAAGGCCAGTCCGACGCCAACTTCGAAGAAGTGAACTTCGCCCTGACCTACTCCGGCCTCACCGTCAAGGCCTCCAAGGGCATCGCCGGCGACCTCAACACCAGCGACTACTACTACGAAGCCAACTACAGCTACGACATCGCCGCCGTCAAGGGCCTCAACCTCGGCCTCCACTACGGTAACGATCGCGCCACCAAGAACGACGACTACGCCATCGCTCTCAGCTACCCGGTGCTCGGCTTCACCGGCACGGTGTCCTACTCGGACATCCAGAACGGCGACAGCATCACCGCTGTCACGCTCAAGAAGACCTTCTAAGGTCTGCCTGAACTCATAGCAAAAAGGGGTGCTTTCCGGGAGGAGAGCACCCCTTCTTCTTTGTTGGGTTGAAATCCTGCCCCGGAAGGCAATGTTGCCTCCCTCCATGCTCGAGTCCGCCCGCAAACCCGATTGGCTCCGCGCCAAGCTCCCCAGCGGCCCGGACTTCCTGGAGACCAAGAAGAACGTCGACGAGCACAAGCTCCACACGGTCTGCCAGTCCGCCCAATGCCCGAACATGGGCGAATGCTGGTCCCGCGG
>CAIXQT010000020.1 GCA_903921665.1 uncultured Opitutia bacterium | reverse complement strand
TTCATCGGATGAAAATGGTGTGGGTAAGGAACGTTGTCGAAACAACTGGGGCGTCCTTCTAGGTAAGAATTCTTGTGCGGGAATGAAGGGCGGCAACCATTAGATGCTTCAGGATTCACCTCATTTAACACCGCCAACCTGGGATCGGCCTGCATTTCTGAAAATATCCTGGCGACGGTCGAAACGACCGACCGCCCCGCTTGTTAATCTTTTGTAAATATGCCCCATCATCTCGACGCACGCTCGTCGTAGCTGGCTCCTCCCGTCGGCCCCCCCGCAAAACAAGAAAGCCGGCCAATCGGCCGGCTTTCGGAGCAAAGCAGAGGATTTCTCCTTAGTTCACGTAGATGAACTCGTTGGAAATCAGCAACGCCTGAGCCAAGAGTTCCATGGGGGTCATCGGCGTACGCGCGGTCATCTCGCCGACGTTGCGCATGATGCCTTCGGCGCCACCGGTGGTCACGGCCGTCATCATGCTTTCTTCGCCACCCGGAGCCATCACGGCGGCCCCCTTGGTCGAGGGGGCGGCGGTACGGGCCACCGGGGCCACGACCTTGGCGCCAGGGCGGGCACCCGTCGCGGCCGCCTTGGCGGCGGGGCGGAGATTAGCCGTCGCGGCCATCATCTTCTGCTTCGTCAGGAATTCCTGAGCGAAACGGACTTCATTGGAAGACGGACGGCGCTGGAACATGCAGCGGAACATGGCGACGATGCGCTGGTCCTCGGACATCGCATTGACGACATCCTTGCGCGAGGCGACCGCACGCGCCACCTCGACCGAGAGGGCGTTGTTCATGAAGAACAGCGCCTGCTGGGGCACGATGGTCGAGTTGCGCTTCGAGTTCGCCTGGTCGGGATCTCCGTAGTCGAACTGCGAAAGCGTGTCGCTCAGACGGCGGCGATCGACGTAACCATAGAGACTGCGACGGTAGCTGAAGGGCTCGTCGGTGATGTTAGCCGGCTGGCCGCCGACCAGCGGGTTCATCTTGCCGGTGAGCAGGATCATCGAGTCGCGGATAGATTCGAAGTCCAAGCGACGAAGATTGCCGCGCCAGAGCAGACGGTTGCTGGCGTCGACCTTGAGCGGATCGACGGCGCCCTTCCTCACCACGAGCGGATTGGCCGTCGGGTCGGAGTCCTGGCGGTAGGTGTTGCTCAGGACGATCATGCGATGAAGACGCTTCATCGTCCAACCGTTCTCCACGAGTTCGGCGGAGAGGTAGTCGAGCAGCTCCGGGTGCGAGGGCTTCTCGGACATGTTGCCGAGGTCGTCCGGCGACGCGACGAAGCCTTCTACGAAGTGCTTCATCCAGGTGCGGTTGACGGCCACGCGAGCGGTGATCGGGTTGTCCTTGGAGATGATCGACTGGGCGAACTCGTAACGTCCGCTGCCATCGACGAAGGGCTTGCGCTCACCCTTGGTCAGGATGTCGAGGAACTGGCGAGGGACGATCTCGCCCTTGAGGTTCTTGTCGCCGCGCTTGAACACGTAGCTGTCCTTCGGGGCTTCCGAGTCCTGAACGACCATCGCTTCGCCCGGGGCGCCGGGGTGCGAAAGGCGGAGCTCGTTGATCTGCGTGTGGCGGAAGTATGCGATCGGAGCATTATTTCCGATACCGCCGTAGATCGGGCGATTCTGCCAGTCAGCGCAGAACTTGCGCGTGCTGAAGAGCGAGATCATGTCCTCGTTATTGACGATTTCGTCATAGGACGGCACCGCCCAAGGATAGCCGGTGAGCTGGGCAATCGCCGGCGAGGTGTTCTTCCATTCCTCACCCGGCTTGGCGAGCAAAGCCAGATGGGCGAGGATCGCCGCCTTGTTGTCGATGTACACTTTCTGATAGGCCATCGCGACGTCCTCAAGGGTCTTGGGCTTCAGGTTGCGCAGGGCGGCGGCGAGGATCGGATTGACCGGGCGGTCCGGATCGCTGAGCGACTCCGCAATCGCGGCCGGCGCACGCTCGGCGAAGTAGACGAGCGGCACCTGAGCGGCAGCGTGGAAGGGGCCGGTGATGGGCGAATCCTTCTGGACGCGCATCGCGGCGAAGTCCGTCATCTCGACGAGGTCGATCTTGTACTTCTCGGAATACTCGCCGGCTTCGGCGGACCCGCCGCGCACGGTGGTCATCATCAGGCGTCCTCCCATCTCGCGCTCGTAGCGGGCGCGAGTCTCACGCATGTAGCGGAAGAAACCCGCGACCTGTTCGTCCTGCAGCTGAGTGAGGCGCTTATCGAAGTCCTTGCGAGCGGCGGCGGTCTTAGGCGAAGCGGCGATCGTGGGGTGATGGAGCGGCTCGACGGTCGAGGCGAAGATGCCGTGGAGGGAGTAGTAGTCCTTGATCGGAATCGGGTCGAACTTATGGTCGTGGCAACGGGCGCAGGAGACGGTCAGGCCAAGGAAGGCCTTCGTGGTGGTGTCGATGCGCTCATCGATGGTGTCGTGGATGTCCTCGAAACGCTTACCAACGGTAAGGAAGCCAAGGGCGGCCAGACGGGGATCGTCGGGCGAGATGCCCGGGATGCGGTCGGCGGCGATCTGCTCGACGATGAACTTATCGTAAGGCTTGTCGTCGTTGATCGCGTTGATCACGTAATCGCGGTAGGTCCAAGCGTAAGCGTAGCGGTAATCCTGGAAGAGCGTGTCCCCCATGTCGACCTGCAGACCGCGGGTGTCGGAGTAGCGGGCGGTATCAAGCCAGTGGCGAGCCCAGCGCTCACCGAAGTGAGGCGAAGCCAGGAGTTCATCGACGCGCTTGGCGTAGACGGCCTCGACGCCGCCGGCCGGTTTGCCGGCACGCAAGGCCATCGTATCGGCGATCTGCGCCGCCTGGATGGCCTTTTCAAAGGAGTCCACCTGCTCGGAAGTGGGCGGCAGGCCGGTCAAGTCATAGGAAACGCGGCGGAGGAAAGACTCGGGGCCGGCGGCCGGATTAGGCTGGAGGCCCTTCTCCTCGAGCTTGGCGAGGACGAAGGCATCGATGGTGTTCTTGACCCAAGCCTTGTTCTTCACCTCGGGAACGGAAGCCTTCTTGACCGGCTGGAAGGCCCAATGCTCGCGCGCCTTGCCGGTGAGCCCGGTGATCTTCGCCGCGCCGCCCAGGGGCATCGGAGCGCCCATCTTGACCCACTCCTCAAGGAGGGCGATCTTGTCGTCAGGCAGCTTGCCGCCCGTCTTCTTTGGCGGCATAGCAAACTCGGGATCGGTGTAGCGAATCGCTTTGATCAGGAGGGATTTCTCGAGGTCGCCGGGGACGACAGAGGGGCCTTCATCGCCTCCCTTGAAAGCTCCGTCGCGGGAATCAAGGATGAGGCCGCCCTTAGAAGAGTTCTTCTGAGCGGAGTGACACTCGTAGCATCGATCGATCAAGATGGGGCGGACGTTCTTCTCGAAGAATTCGAGACCCTCCTTGGTCGGAGGGACTTCATCGGCGGCGACGGCGAAGGAAGCCGCGAACAGCGAGAGAGCGAGGGAGGTGTGACGGAGCGACAGCATGAGCGTGTTCAGTTGAGGGGATAAGATCGATGGAATGACCGGGTGAGGGGTCGACCTTGGATGTAAGTTAGCCCTGCCCCCTCGGAAATCAAGCGTCCTTCCCCATTGGGATTGTAAAGGAAAGACCCCAACCCGAGGATATGGTAGCCGGCCGATGCGCATCCTGATCGCCAACGATAAATTCAAGGGCTCCCTGCCGGCGGAAAAGGTCGGTTTTCATATTAAAAATAGCCTGATAACGGTGTTTCCGGCCGCCGAGTTCGACCTCTGCCCCATTGCCGACGGGGGCGAAGGGACCGCACTGGCGATGACGACCGCCCTCGCCGGAGATTGGGCCAGCGGTCCCACCCTGGATGCCCAAGGGAGGCCGATTTCAGCCGGATACGGGTGGGTAGCAGGGGCGAGCACGGCCATCATGGAAATGAGCGCAGCCAGCGGACTGGCTATCGTCGAAGACTTAGAGCTTAACCCGTTAACAGCAAGTACCTTAGGTACTGGAATCCTCATAAAAATAGCCTTAGAAAAGGGTGCCCGTCGCATCCTGATCGGAATCGGCGGAAGCGCCACCAACGATGGCGGCCTTGGCCTCGCGCTGGCGCTGGGATACACCTTTAAGAAAGCGGGCCAATCCTTCACCCCGACCCTCGCCACCCTGCTGGAGGCCGATGCGATCGAAAAACCGGCCGCCCTTCCCTCCTTTGAGCTGATCGTCGCCTGCGACGTGGACAATCCGCTGCTCGGCCCCCGCGGAGCCACGCGCGTCTACGGCCCGCAGAAAGGCGTACATGACTTCCCGTGGTTCGAACGACGGCTGGAACATCTCGCCGACCTAGCCCGACGCGACCTCGGCGTCGACCCGCGCGACGTACCCGGCGCCGGCGCGGCAGGCGGGCTCGGCTTCGGGCTGATGGCGTTCCTGGACGGCAAGCTCGTCAACGGCTTCGATATGGTCTCCGCGCAACTCGGGCTCGAGGCCCGCGTCGCCGCCGCCGACCTCGTCGTGACCGGCGAAGGCAGCCTCGACGAACAGAGCCTGCAAGGAAAAGGTCCTGGCGGGGTCGCCCGCCTCGCTCGTCACCTCGGCAAGAAAGTCGTCGGCGTGGCCGGCGCGGTCGACGGCTCGGCCGCGCTCCGCGCGCAATTCGACCTGCTCATCCCGATCAAGCCGTTGACGATGCCTCTGCCCGAAGCGATGCGACGCACCGGCGAACTGCTCGAGTCAGCCGTGCGCGCCCACGCCGAGCCGTTGCGCGCGCTCAGCTGAAGATCGGGATCGGCACGCCCTTGCCGTCGACCGTCGCGTAGAACGGACGGCCTTCGATGTCGAACGCGGTCTTCGGGCTGATGCCCATCGCGCGGAAGATCGTGGCGTGCATGTCGGAGATCGGCACGGGGTCCTTGATCGCGACGAGCGGACGCTCGTCCGCGGTCGCGCCGTAGACATGCCCCTTCTTCACGCCCCCGCCGAACATGACGACGCTCGTGCCGCCGGTGAAATGGCGGTGCAGGCCGTAATGGTCAGGGCTCGTCATGATGCCGGACTTGTTGAAAGCCTGGTCAGCGGCCTTGGAGCCTGGGCGTCCCTCGATCATGGCGTCGCGGCTGAATTCGCTGGCGATGACCACCAAGGTGCGATCAAGCAGCCCGCGCTGCTCAAGGTCACGGATGAGGCGCGCTATCGGGCGGTCGATCTCGGCGTGCATCTTCGCGACGGTGTCATGGCCCTTGCCATGCGTATCCCACTGGAAGAACGGCACGTACTCGGTGGTGACCTCGACGAAGCGCGCGCCGTTCTCGACCAGACGACGGGCGAGCAGGCAGCCGCGGCCGAAGCGGCCGGTATCGTAATCCTTCTGCACTTCAGGAGTCTCGAGGGAGAGGTCGAACGCGGCCCGCTCCTTGGCGCTGAGCAGGCGGAAAGCGTTGTCCATCGAACGCAGCATCGACTCGTGCTGGTGATCGCTGAGCAGGTCGCGGCTGGGCGTCGCGTCGACGAGCCGGCGGAATTCGCGGTCGCGGTTCACGAAGCGGCCGGCATCCATGCCCTTGGGCGGACGGACGGCGGCGGCCGCCTCCTCCGGGAACGGCAGGTTCATCGGACCATATTCGCCGCCGAAGAAGCCCGCGGTGGTGAAGGCCTTCAGCTCTTCGCTCTCGCCGACGCCCTCGAGGCGCTGGCCGATGTTGATGAAGGCGGGCATCACCGGGTTACGCGGGCCGAGCACGCGCGCCATCCAGGCCCCGATATGCGGGCAGGCGACGGTCTGCGGCGGCACGTAACCGGTGTGCCAATGGAATTGGTGCCGCGAATGCAGGATGCTCCCGAGATCCGGCTGCACCGCCGAACGGATCAGCGTCGCACGGTCCATGACCTGCGCGATGTTCTCGAGTCCCTGGCAGATGCGAACGCCGTCGACCGAAGTCGGGATCGCCGGGAAAGTGCTGAGCACGCGGTCATAGGAGAGGCCTTTCTCGTAAGGCGCGTATCGTTTCGGATCGAAGGTCTCGGGCGCGGCCATGCCGCCGGCGAGCCAGATCAGGATGCAGGCGTCGGCGGTCGCGGCAGGCTGGACGACCTTCTCGCCTTCGGCGAGCAGGCGCGGCGCGCCCATCGAAAGCGTCGCGGCGCCGGCCGCGGCGAGCATGCGCAGGAACTCGCGACGGGCCAGCGGCTCAGGCAAGGAGGGATCGAGCGGCGAAGGAGCGTTCATGGCGTTCAGCGAATGGTTTGGAATTCAGGGAGCATGCACACCGCCCATAGCAGGTCGGCGATGCCTTCTTCGGCGAGGTCGGCGCCGACCATGCCGACGGCGACCTTGAGCTCGGCGGCGGAGGGCTCGCGGCTCAGCGCGGAAAGATAGAGCCAACGCACGAAGTCTTCCGGCGCTGACCACCCGCGCTTCTTGAGCTTGGCGGCGCCGGCGGCGAGGAGATTGGTCAAGGCCTGGCCGTTGGAAAGATCGATGGCCTCGAGCGTGCTCAGTTCGTTGGGTCGCATCGAGACGATCTGCTCCCGGTTAGGCCGGCCGAGCGAACGCTGCAGCAGGTCCGATTTCATGAGGCTGGCACGCGCCGGGAGGTTGCTGACGCCGTCGACGCCGGCGAGCATCTCGGCCATGCGGATTTCCGACCGGCGCCAGACCTCGCCCTTCACGAAGGCGACGGGCCCCCAGGCCACTTCCGCACCCTTGCCGGCCTTGGCCTTGCCTCCGGCGAAGACGCCGCGCGCGTTCGGCACGCTCGTCGTCGACTCCCAGGAAGCATCCGTCGCCATCTTCACGCGCGCCCCACCCTTGAGCGCGACGTTCACCTGGAACCACAAGGCGGCCAGATTGGGAGTTTGCCCGCCGTTGCGGCCGACGATCATCACCTGATTCGTCCCCTTCAGCAGGACGGAAGAAAGGTCGAAGGACTGCGGATCTTCCCATTTGTCGCCTTCGCCGATCTTCTTGCCGTTCACATAGAGCTCGAAGCCGTTGTCGCAGGTGATGACGCACACGGCCGTATCGACGTCGGCCTCAAGGACGAGCGAATGACGGAACGTGCGCGCCTCGCCGGCCGCCGGCACGCGGCCGCCCGCGATGTCGCCGGACCAGATCGCGGCGGCGAGCAGCGGTTCGACCACGGGCTTCTTCTTGACCGTCGCATCCGGGGTGACGCGCGGGACCTTGAGTTCGATCTTGGCCGGCGTCGTGCCGGTCAGGCGCCAGATCGCGTCCACGAACTGCTCGGCGGTGAGGCGCTTCGCGCGCGGTCCGCGATAGACATATCCCTTGTCTTCGGCGTCCCGGGAGAGAACTTCGGCGCGGGACTGGTAAGCCTGGGAAGTCGCGATGAATTCGAGCACCGCCTTCAGGTCGTACTTCGATTCGACGAGCCGGTTGGCCAGCACGTCCAGCAGGTCCTGGTTCCAAGGTTGCGTCTGCATCGCGTCGACGGGATGTACGATGCCGCGCCCCATGAGCCGATGCCAGAGCCGGTTGACGACGGTGCGCTGGAAGCGGCCGTTCTCCGGATGGGTGATGAGCGCGGCCAGCTGGGCCAGGCGTTCTTCGCGCGGCTTGGCGGCGTCGACCTGTCCGAGTTCGGGGAACGGCCAGGCGGCGGCGGCGGGCTTGCCCGTCGGGATGTCGCAGCGTACGAGTTCCATCGGTCGGTTCGCGAAGATGGCGGCGAGGCCGTAGGCGTCACGGAGCTTCCATCGGTCGGTGAAGCTGTCGTGGCAAGAGGCGCACTTCATGTTGATCCCCAGGAACGTCTGCGAGACGCTCTGGGAGAACTGGAGCTCCGGTACCTGACCGGCGCTGACCGCGCCGCGCCAGATGATGCCCTTGGCGAAGCCCTCGCTGTCCGCGGAGGGGGCGACGAGTTCGCGGGTGAACTGGTCGTAGGGCTTGTTGGCCAGCAAGGAGACGTAAAGCCAGCTGGTGATCTGCTTGCGGCCGCCGTCGATATAACCTGTGCCGGCGTAGTCGTTGCGGAGAAGGTCGTTCCAGAAAGCCATCCAGTGGTCGGCGTAGTCGACGTTGCGGGCCAGCAACGAACGCACGAGCAGCGCGCGCTTGTCCGGACGGGTATCGGCGGCGAAAGTCCGGCACTCGTCTGCCGTGGGAAGAAGCCCGATCAGGTCCAACGTGACGCGACGCTGAAAGCTCGCGTCGTCCGCGGGCGCCGGCGTCGGGACGCCTTTGTCCGCGAGCCAGCCATCGAGCACGCGATCAAGCGGATGCGTACGGCCGTTCCGGGCTTGGGGCAGGACAGGCTGTCGCGGACGGAGCGGCGGCTCGTAGGCAGGCTTCTTGAAGGCGAAGCCTTCGGTCCAGGCAGCGCCTTGCTCGACCCAGGCGCGGAGGGTGTTCGCTTCGGCCGGCGTCAGCCGATCGCCCTTGGGCGGCATGCGGATGTCCGGATCGGCGCTGACGATCGCTTCAAGCAGCTTGCTCTTCTGGGCCTGGCCCGCGACGACGACCACTCCGTTCTCGCCCCCTTCGAGCAGTGAGGCGCGCGTGTTCATGGAGAGTCCGCCCTTCTTCTTGTCCCCGGCATGGCACTCTACGCAGTGCTTACGCAGGATCGGCACGACCTCGTGCGCGAAGTCGACCGGGGCGGCGTCCGAAGACGCCGCCATGATCAGGCCGACGAAAAGCGTGCTGCGCATGAAGCGAGCTTAAATCAGGGAACAAAGACGATCGCGGCAGCGGACGGAGCCTCGACCGACTGCTTGGTGTCGGTCAACTTGCCGCCCGGTCCGATGCGGTACGCATTGAGCGTGCCGGATTTCTGGCCGGCGCAGACAAGCCAGCGGCCGTCGGCGCTGAGACCGAAGCCACGCGGGGTGGCCGGCGTGCCGAGCATGTGCTGCAGCAGGGTGAGCTTGCCGTCCTGGGCGATGGAATAGACGGCGATGGAGTCATGCCCGCGATTGGAGACATACAGCGTCTTGCCGTCGGGGCGGACGAAGATCTCGGCGGTGGAGACGCCCTTCTTGTCGGCGCCGGCGGGCAGGGTCGGGAGGCTCTGGATCTCCTTGAGGCCGCCGTTACGTTCGACCGCGAAGGCCACGACATTGAGACCCATCTCAGTGTTCACGTAGGCGAACTTGCCGTTAGGATGGAAGGCCAGGTGGCGCGGACCTTCGCCGGCGGTCACGCGTCCGGACTTCGGCTTGTTCGGCGTAAGCAGGCCTTTCTCGGCGTCGAACTTGTAGATGAAGATGTCGTCCGTACCCAGATCGGCGACATAGGCGCGGCCGTTCTTCGGATGGAAGTAGACGCCATGGGCATGCGGACCGGCCTGGCGGCCGGCGTTCGGGCCCGTGCCGACGTGCTGGATCGAGGAGGAAGCGGGCGCGAAGGAGCCGTCGGCCTTGATCGGCAAGGCGGTCGTCGAGCCAGAACCATAGTTCACGACGACCAGATTGCGACCGGAGGCGTCGACGACGAGGTGCGTCGGTCCCTTGCCCTTGGAGGCTTCGGTGTTCAGCAGGCGGAGCTTCTCGCCCTCGACCGCATAGGCGGCGACGGCGCCCTCGGCGGCTTCGGCCGTGGCGTAGAGGAACTTGGCATCGGGGCTAAGCGCGACATAAGAAGCGGACTTGGCTTCGGCGGCGACGGTCGGTGTGGAGATCTTGCCGGTCTTGCCATCGAGCACGCAGCGGAGGACGCCCGGCGCCTTCGCGCCGGAGGTGCCGACATAGAAGACATATTGGGCGGGCGCCGGCTTAGGGGCGGCCTTGGCGGCGGCCTTCGGCGCAGGGATGGAGGTGTCCGCAGACTGGCAGCCGACGAGGGCGGCGGCGAAGGCGGCGAGGAGTAGGCGTGGGGTGTTCATGGTGATAAGAAAGAGTTTCAGCGCCCGCTCCACCAACCGTCGAGGAGGGCCGTCAGGCGCTTGACGTCGTCAGGGCGCGCGGCGGCAAGGTCATTACGTTCAGCCGGGTCGGCCTTGAGGTCGAAAAGGCGCGGCGGCTCGGTCGCGTCGCCCGAACCCTGCTGGGTGCCACCGGTCTTGAGGCCGCTCGAGACGATCAGCTTGAGATCGCCGGCGACGAGCCAGCGGTAGCGCAGGCTGGCCGCAGGTCGTCCTAGCTCGAGGATGTCGTGCGTCGAGTTCTGCCCCGCGACGAACGGACGGGCACGCAGGGCCGCGTCATCGAGCAGGTCTAGCCCATCACCGTCGGCAGGGACGGGAGCTCCGGTGAGCTTGAGCAACGTCGGCAGGATATCCACCGCGCTGGCGGCCTCCGCCATGGCCGTCGGCCTGACATGCCCCGGCCAGCTCACCAAAATCGGCGTACGGACGCCGCCGTCGAAGGGCGACTGCTTAGAGCGTTCAAAGTCGACCGACGGCTTGTCCGTGCGCGGGATCCATCCGTTGTCGGCGATGTAGACGATAATCGTGTCGCGGGTGAGTCCTTCCTTCTCCAGATGGGCACGCACCTCGCCGATGGTCTCGTCAAACCATTCCACCATCGCATGGTAGCGGGCGGCCTGGGGCGTGGGCGACTTGTCGCGATACTTGGCGAGCAACCGTTCGGGCGGCGTGTGCGGGTCATGCGGCATCATCGGCGCATACCAGGCGAAGAACGGCTTGCCGTCTTTCTTCGCGCGGGAAATGAAATCCGTCAGCGGCGCGAGCGTCTTGCGGCCGATGTCCAGGCCCTCGTCGCCATGGCGGCCGCCCTTGGTCATCCCTTCGGTGAAGCCGCCGGTCTGATAGGGCCCCATCCACCACTTGCCCGTCTGGAGGCTCACATAACCCTGCTCGCCGAGAAGACGGGGAAGGATCGGCGACTGCTGGAAGAGCTTGATTATCTGGGCACGTCCTTCGAGGAAGGCCGCGTTCTTCTGTTTCGCGGCGGCGGCCTTGCCGGCGCCTTTCGCGCCCGCGACGACGCTGACGGGAACGAACGGATCGTTGCCGGTGATGCCATGGCGATGAACGTGGCGGCCGGTCAGGATCGAAGCCAGGCTCGGGCCGCAGAGGGAGTTCGTGACGTACCCGCGAGGGAAGACCCGGGATTCCGCCGCGAGCTTGTCGAGGTGCGGCGTACTGACCGACTTCGAGCCCATGAAGCCGTAGTCGTTCCAGGCATGATCGTCCGAGATGATCATCAGGATGTTCGGCGGACGGTCCGCCGCCGCCATGGGCAGACATAGCACGGCCAGCAAAGCGACGCAGAGGGACGACAGGCGGGGCATGCCTAGTAGAATCCCCAAAACGTCGTCCGTTCCCACCTAAAAAGTCGGCCATTATTGGTCATATAACCCCCGATGCCACTCCGCGACAGCCACCCCTTTGACGAAACGGCGACCGCGGGCACAATACACGCCTTCCCCGACCCCAGAGCCAGGCAACCCCGACCCCAGTATAAAATATTATACGATTTTATTCAACTGAAGGACAACTACTTACGTAAACCCACGGCTCCAGACCCCCTTTTTCAGCCCTATATATACAGGCCTCTTTCTTTTTCCATGATCAACAACATCACCCCCCGCACCGCCAAGCCCGACGCACTCACCGCCCTCCTCCGCTCCGACCTTCCTGACCTCGGCGAAATCCTGGTCAGCCGCAGCGTGGCCAACACCGAGCGCCCGAGCGAAGCCGATACCCTCACGCAGTACATGAACCAGGCCGCCCGCTGGGCTCGGCTCAGCGCCGAGGAGGAGCTGTGCCTCGGCCGCAAGATCAAGGCCGGCAAGGACGCCGCCGGCAACCTGACCGCCGAGGCCCAGTCGGCGCTCGCCGAACTGGTGAACCGCAACCTCCGCCTGCCCTACCATGCCGCCCAGCAGATGCGGGTCCCTAGGGAAGAACTGCTGGACCTGATCTCCGCCGGCAACGCCGCCCTCCTGGACGCCGCCCGCGATTTCGACGCCGACCTCGGCCACCGCTTCAGCACTTATGCCTTCTGGGGCATCCGCAGCGCCGTCATGCGCGAATTGAATTTCCTCCGCCGCACCGTCCGCCTCCCGCGCAACCTGCATGAGCAGCTGGCGAAGCTGCGCAAGGCCGAGGCCGCCTTGCTCCAGGAACTCGGCCGCGAGCCGGAAGAAGAGGAGGTCGCCGCAGCCCTCGGCTGCACGCCCGAGAAGATCACCGAACTCCGCTGCTACCAGCAGCACGGCCAGTCGCTCGACGCTCCGCTCGGCGAAGAAAGCGAGACGACCTTCGGCGAAACCCTCGCGGACCGCGACGCCGGCACGCCGGCCGAGCATGCCGAAGCCGCGGACCGCGTGGAGGCGCTGCGCGAAGTCCTGGCCCAGCTGACGCCCCGCGAACTGGAAGTCATCCGGCTCCGGCACGGGCTCGACGGCGAAGAACTGACGCTCGACGCCATCGGCCAGCGCCAAGGCGTCTCCCGCGAACGCATCCGCCAGATCGAGGCCGTCGCCTTGCGCAAGATGGGCTTGGCGGCACGACGCTAAGCCCAGCCTTGTGTCACCTGCCGCACGTGTCATGATGTGACCGTGCCTTCCTTCGCCCGCCTCCTGCTCATCGCCGGGTTATCCGGCTGGGCGGCCCGCAATGCGTCCGCCCAGCAGGCCGAACCCTTCGAGGAGCCGCCGATCAACTATTCGGCGACGCAGTCGAACGACCGCGCGACGGCCATCAACGCCGCCTTCCAAGCGCGAGCCACGGAGATCCGCTCCCTCCCCGCCAAGAAACGCCTGCAGTGGCTGCTCGATGAAATGGGCGTCCCGGTCGAATCCCAGCTTTTCGTCTTCAGCAAGACGAGTCTCCAGCGCGACCTGATCAGCCCCGAGGCTCCGCGCGTCCTCTACTTCTCGGACGAAGCCTACGTCGGCTGGTCGCCGACGGGCGCCTTCGAGGTCGCGGTCTTCGACGCCAAACTCGGCACGACCTTCTACATTTTCGAGCCGCATGCGACCAAGGAGGAGCCGTTGCTCGCGCGCAGCGGGGACTGCCTGCTCTGCCACTCCCGCCACGAGCACACGCCGTCGCTCCGCGCCCGCTCCGTCTTCCCCGACCTCAACGGCGAGCCGCTCAGCGGCTCCGGCGGCTCCAACATCGAGCCATCCACCCCGCTCGCCGAACGCTGGGGCGGCTGGTACGTGACCGGCGGCCGCGACCCGCTGCAGCACCGGGGTAACCTCACCGGAAAGAAACCCGCCGACTTCGAAGGAGACGCGGCCATGCCGACGCGCAACCTCGCGAGCCTGGACGGCGTCGTCGATACGCGCCGCTACCTCCTCAAGACGAGCGACGTCGTGCCACTGCTCATGCACGACCATCAGGTGCACGTGCACAACGTCCTCTCGACAGCGAACCAGGACGCCCGCATCGCCCTGCATCGCTGGCCCGCGATGCGCGAGATTCTCGGCCTGCCGAAGGACGCGCCGCCCCAAGGTTCCTGCGTGGTGGTGTTCGACAGCCAGGCCGAGAAGATCCTCGACGCGCTGCTCTGCCGCGATGATGCGGCGTGGCCCGCCGGCGGCATCCAAGGGGACGGCGTCTTCGCCCCGGCCTACGCCAAGACGCGCAAGCCCGACGCCAAGGGAAGGTCGCTACGTGACCTCGACCTTCGGTCCCGCCTGTTCCGTTATCGCTGCAGCCCGCTGATCTACTCGCAGAGCTTCGCCACGTTGCCGAAGGAACTCAGGGACATCGTCCTGCTGCGCCTGTCCTCGGGTCTGCGGGCCTTCCCGCCGTCGCCATCGTTCGGACATCTGGCCGACGACGAACGCGTCGCGATCCACGAGATCCTGACGGCGACGCTCAACGAGCTGCCCAAAGGCTGGGGGAAATAAGCCGGGCGCAAAAAAGGCCGGCCCTCGAGGAGGACCGGCCTTTCGGCTCAGGCTCGAAGCGGCTTACTTGACGAGCGAGGCGAGCTTCTCGCGGATCGCGTCGGCTTCGACCTGGTAGCTGGCGGCGTTCAGGTGGAGCAAGTCAGGCATGACCGACTTCTCCAGGATGCCATCGGCGGTCAGGAACTTCGCGCCGATGTCGAAGAAGTGCACCTTCTTGCCGTCGTTGAACTTGGCGATGAGGGCGTTGACCTTCTCGTTCTTCACGCGGGCGGCGTCGGTGGGCTTGGCGGAGCGGGGGAAGATCGCGAGGAGGAGGACCTTGGTGTCCGGCGAGCGCTGGTGGATGGCTTCGATGATCTTCTTGATACCGTTGGCGATCAGCTCCGGCGTATGCGCCGCGTTGCCGACGTTGTTGGTGCCGATCATCAGGACGACGGCCTTGGGCTTGATGCCTTCGAACTCGCCGTTCTCGACGCGCCAGAGCACGTGCTGGACCTGGTCGCCGCCGATGCCGAAGTTGGCGGCCTTGTACTGCGCGTACTCCTTCTCGAAGAGCGCCTTCTGACCACCCCAACCGGCGGTGATGGAATCGCCGAGGAAGACGACCTGCGCTTCGCCCTTCTTGGCGATGGCGACGAAGGACTCGTGTTGCTTGGCGAAGCCGGCCTGGACCTGACCGGTCTTCGGGTCCAACTTCGGGGCGGCGACGTCAGGCTGCTGCGGGGCCAGCTTGACGGCCGGCGCGGCATCTTTCTTGGGCGCTTCTTTCTTGGCTTCCTGGGCGACGACGGAAGCGGCGCCGAACAAGGAGAGCCCGAGGAGGAGGGATAGGGTGCGTTTCATGGGGATATCTTGGGGACTTCCTTTTCACCCCGAGGGTCCGCCCTGTCAACGTCCGCCCTGTCGGGCTTGCCCACCTCCGGCGCGTCGACATAACGAGCCCATGAGCAAACCGCTGCGTTTCGTGACCAAAGCCGACGCCATCAAAGAAGAATTCAAAGGCCGGACCAATTATTGGCTGACGCGGCCTGAGCTGACCGGGGCGAAGGATCTGCAGGTCTGCGAAGCTACCCTGCCTCCGGGCGAGGGGCATGGCTTCCACACGCACCCCGAACTCGAGGAGATGATCTATGTCCTCGCCGGCGAGGTGGAGCAATGGGTCGAGAAGGAAAAACGTATCCTGAAGCCCGGCGATGCCGCGCACATCCCTGCGGGCGTCGTGCACGCGACCTTCAACGCCTCGCAGGCGGATGCGACCATCCTCGCGATCCTTTCGCCTGGCGCGAGCAAAGGCCCCTTCATGGTCGACGTCAGCGGCGAGTCTTCCTGGAAAGACCTGCGCGCCGGCGCATGAGTTTCTTCGCCCGTCATCGCGGCCTGATCGTCGCCTCCGCGCTCCTGCTGGCCGGGGCGATCATCCCTTGGATAATCTGGGGCGACGCGCTGGAAACGGCATTCACCGTGGAAGGTGCACGGGCCTGGATGGCCCGCTACGGCGCGGGCGCGGGCTTCGCCGGCATCGGCCTGCTGGTCGCCGATCTCCTGCTGCCGATCCCGAGCACGCTCGTGATGTCGGCGCTCGGGCTCACCTATGGAACCTGGGTCGGCGGACTCTACGCCGCCGCGGGCACGGCGCTGTCCGGACTTGCCGCCTACGCGCTCAGCCGCTGGCTCGGGCGCCCGCTCGCCGTCCGACTAGCCGGCGCCGACGCGCTGGAGTCCGGCGAGAAACTCTTCGCGGACGGAGGAGCCTGGCTGGTGGCCAGCTCGCGCTGCCTTCCGATCCTGCCCGAAGCGGTCGCCTGCCTGGCCGGCCTTCATCGGATGCCGTTCCGCACGTTCCTCTTCGCGCTGCTCTGCGGGAGCGTACCGACGGGATTCCTCTTCGCCGCCATCGGCGCATTGGGTCAGGAAGAACCCGCCTGGGCGCTCGGCCTGAGCGTCGCGGTGCCGGTCATCCTCTGGCTGGCGGCCCGCCGCTGGCTGCCGCGCCGAGGGCTTACTTCAGCTCCTTGATCCGGACGTTGCGGTACCAGACGTGCTTCGCCTCATCCTGGAAACCGATGTGCCCGTCGGCCGGACGATCCTTCATCGGCGAGGCCGCGAGGTCGATGACGATGGTGCGCTCTCCGTTGAAATCGACGGTCAGACGGCGCTCCTTGAGCGTCAGGGTGTAACGGTTCCATTCGCCCGGCGCCTTCACCATATTCTTCGAGGCGGCCATCGCGCGGATGATGCCGCCGCAATCATGATGGCCGGGCTTCGCCAGGCCATAGGTGTCGAGAATCTGGAGCTCGATGCCCTTCGCGACCGGATCGAGCGGATCGGCGACGCAGAAGAAGACGCCTGAGTTGCCCGTGGGCTCGATCTTGAATTCAAGGTCGAGGACGAAGTCGCGGTACTTGCGCTCGGTGAAGAGGTACGCGTCGTAGCGCTGCCAACCCTTCTCGCCCGGGCGCGGCTTGAGCGTGACGGTGCCGTCCGCATCATAGACCCAGTTGCCCTTGGTCTTCCAACCGGCGAGGTCCTTGCCGTTGAAGAGCGCTACGAAGCCCGGGGCGTCAGGGGCGGGGTGCGGCACCGCGGCGGCCGCAGGACTGACCGGGAAGGGTTCGGAGGCGGCGACGAGGGCGAGAGGCAACAGGGCGGACAGCAGGCAGGAGCGAAGCATCAGCCTGAGGTAACAGGCGGACAGCAGAGGTCGAGTCACATGTGGAGAGCGGCGGGTTACTTAACGATTATAAATGAAAGCAGTCGTATGCAGTTTCCACTCGCAGGCCCGGGGATAATCGGCGAAAAGCATCCTCGACTGCGCCCCGCAGTCACCCCCTACCCCTACCATGAACTGCGTGAAGAAACTCACGGCGGCGCTGCTGCTCTCACTCCCCGCCTTCGCCCGTGCCGGCGAAGCGGATATCCGAATCCCCGACCTGGCGAAGACCTCCTTCCTCCACGGCGCGCTCAGCGGCCACCAGGTGCTGTGGCTCGGCCTGGTCGTCTGCGCCCTCGCGACTGCCTACGGTTGGTGGCAGTACCTGCAGACCCGTGCGCTCCCTGTGCACCGCTCCATGGCGGCGGTCTCCGACATCATCTGGGAGACGTGCAAGACCTACCTCTGGCAACAGGGCAAGTTCCTCGCAGGACTCTGGGTGCTCATCGCCGGCTGCATGACCTACTACTTCGCCGGCCTAGAACATAAGGATGCCGCCTCCGTCGCGGTGATCCTCGCGGCTTCGGTGCTCGGCATCCTAGGCAGCTATGGCGTCGCCTGGTTCGGCATCCGCATCAACACCGTCGCCAATTCGCGGGCCGCCTTCTCCGCCCTGCAGGGCAATCCGCTCGCCACGCTCCTCATCCCACTTAAGTCCGGCATGAGCGTCGGCCTGCTCCTCGTCGCAATCGAGCTCTTCTTCATGATCGGGATCCTCCTGTTCCTCCCCAAGGATCTCGCAGGGCCCTGCTTCATCGGCTTCGCCATCGGCGAATCCTTGGGCGCCTCCGCCCTCCGTATCTGCGGCGGCATCTTCACCAAGATTGCGGACATCGGCGCCGACCTGATGAAGATCGAATTCAAGCTGCCCGAGGACGATCCTCGCAACCCCGGCGTCATCGCCGACTGCACTGGCGACAACGCGGGCGACTCCGTCGGCCCGACCGCGGACGGCTTCGAGACCTATGGCGTCACCGGCGTGGCGCTGATCGCCTTCCTCGCGCTGGCCCTGGCCGCCAATCCCGCCCTGTGCGCGACCTTGATCATCTGGCTCTTCGCCATGCGCATCCTCATGGTGATCACCTCGCTGCTCAGCTATTGGATCAACGATGCCGTGAGCCGGGCCATCTGGGGCCAGGCCAAGGACTTTAACCTCGAGCAGCCGCTGACGAACCTCGTCTGGATCAGCTCACTGGTCTCGATCGCCATCACCTACTTCGCCAGTTACTTCCTCCTGGCCGACCTGGGCGCCGGCCTCTGGTGGGTGCTTTCGACCATCATCTCCCTCGGCACGCTCGCGGGGGCGCTCATTCCCGAGTTCACCAAGGTGTTCACCTCGACCGAGAGCCGCCACGTGAAGGAAGTCGTGACATCGTCCAACCAAGGCGGCGCCTCGCTCAACATCCTCTCCGGCCTCGTCGCCGGCAATTACTCCGCCTTTTGGACGGGACTCTGCATCCTCGGCCTGATGTTCGGCGCCTACCTGCTTTCAGCCCATCCGGCCGTCGCCGGCCTGATGCCGGCGCGCTTCGTGTTCGCCGCCCCGATCTTCGCCTTCGGCCTCGTCGCCTTCGGCTTCCTGGGCATGGGGCCCGTCACCATCGCGGTCGACTCGTTCGGCCCGGTGACCGATAACGCCCAGTCGGTCTACGAGCTTTCGCAGATCGAGAAGCAGCCGGGCATCGCCGCCGAGCTCGAGCGCGACTTCGGCTTCCGACCCGACTTCGAAGGCGCCAAGCATCAGCTCGAGAAGGGCGACGGCGCTGGTAACACCTTCAAGGCCACCGCCAAGCCCGTGCTCATCGGCACCGCGGTCGTGGGCGCAACCACGATGGTCTTCGGCATCATCATGATGCTGCAGGAGCACTATCAGGCGCTGGACGCGAAGTTCAACGTCTTGGAGAAACTCTCGCTCGTCCACCCCGAGGCCCTCATGGGCCTGCTCATGGGCGGCGCGGTCATCTACTGGTTCACCGGCGCCTCCATGCAGGCCGTCGTGACCGGCGCTTACCGCGCCGTGGTCTACATCAAGGAGAACATGAACCTCGACGCGACGACGGCGACGACGGAATCCTCCAAGGAAGTGGTCCGCATCTGCACGCAGTACGCGCAGATGGGGATGGCGAATATCTTCATCGTCATCTTCTGCTTCTCCCTGTCCCTCGCGCTCTTCGACCCGTTCTTCTTCATCGGCTACCTGGTGGGCATGGCCTTCTTCGGCCTCTTCCAGGCGATCTTCATGGCTAATGCCGGCGGCGCCTGGGATAACGCCAAGAAGATTGTCGAAGTCGACATGAAGGCCAAGGGCACCCCGCTCCATGCCGCCACGGTCGTCGGCGATACGGTCGGAGATCCCTTCAAGGACACGTCATCCGTCTCGCTCAACCCGGTCATCAAGTTCACGACGCTCTTCGGCCTGCTCGCCGTCGAGATTGCCGTGAAGATGGAAGCTGGCCCGCGGGTGCTCCTGGGCGCCGTGATTTTCTTGGTCGCCCTCTTCTTCGTCTACCGAAGCTTCTACGGTATGCGCATCCCGGTCGCAGCCAAGGCCCGTTGACCTGGGCTGGGCCGACGGCCCCGAGGGCTCCCCGACCGGGGAGCCCTTCTTTTTGCCCGCAAATCGAGGGGTTATATTATTTTAAAAAACCTCCGGCGACCCGCTGGACAACCTTCGGCCGCCGGGCATAGTAGCGACCTCGGATAGTTCTCCGCCCACCCCGGCGTCCCTGTCCGATCCTCCATTCCATCGCTCACCACTCCAGCCGCGCGCCGTTTTCCCACGGACCGCACGGCAGGGACGCCCTCTCTTCTTCTTAAAACCAAACCATGAAACGCCGCTCCTCTCCTCCCTCACGCCCTCGTCCTCTCCTCCGCCGCCGACTGCGCACTCCCTTCCCCGCCATGAAACTCCGCGAACGCCTCGAGTCGCTCGGCGGCGCAGGCGAAGGCCTGCCCACGTTCTTCTTGCTGCCGGCTTACGGCGATTGCGTCCGCCTGAGCGGACCAGAGCTCCACGGCGACATCGGGGTGCGCATCGCTGGCGACGACTCGGGGCCGACCGGTGAAGATGGCCGGACGAACGAGGTCACCTTCGACTTCCGCGCCGCGGACAAAGCGGTCGTCCAGGCGATCGTGGCCGGCCTCGGCCCGGAGATCCGCGAGGAAAAAGTCCGTCGCCCGCGCCAGGAAGTCCAGGGCCACGTCGTCCCCGGCCATCAGCCCAATATCGGCCACTTCCTCGCGTGGGCGGCCCGTATGCCGAGCATGGCCGACCATGTCATCCTCGAGTCGGCCATCGACGCCGGCTTCACGTGCGACTTCGACTGCTTCGACCATGTCCATGCCGCGATGCGCGCGCTGGACTTCATGCGGATGGTCCGGATGGAGGGCGGCATCGGCAGCGCGTGTGACGGCGACGAGATCCCGCCTCACCTGCGTCACCCGACCCGCCAGGGCCTGACCGGCAAGGCGGCGATGGTCGTCGTGCACGCCGGCCGCAAGATCAGCCTCGACGCGACGATCGATTCCAAGCCGGACCCCGCCGGCAAGCGCCTGCGCATCCACTACGGCTGGTCTTCCGGACTGCAGCGCTACGTGGTCGGCTGGGTCAGCGACCTCGCGCCGAAGGCTCAGTGATCGCTGGGGTGGCGCTGCATCTTCTCGCCCCAGGCGAAGAGGATCATCGAGGCGAGGAACACGCCGTGGATGATGGCCTGCCAGAAGATGACCTTCTCCTGTCCGGCCGACATGGGCTTGTCGGCGACGGCGGCGGTGATGTCGATGAAGCTCTTGAGGAGGTGGATGGCCGAGATGCTCGCGAGGCTGCCGGCGAGCTTCACCTTGAGGGTGTTGGCGTTGATGTGGTCGAGCCAGTCCGGGCGGTCGCCGTTCTCGCCGAAGTCGATGCGCGAGACGAAGGTCACGTAGCCGCCGACGACGACCATGTTCACGAGGTTGGCCACCATCGAGATGTCCACGAGCGAGAGGATCCCGAGCATGATGGTGCTCTCGGTCGCGGTGGCGAAGCCTTGGAGGAGATGGATGAGCTCCTGGACGCTCTTCCAAGCGTAGGCGATCGCGGCGAAGATCAACGCGACGTAGATCGGGGCCTGCACCCAGCGGCTGGCGAAGATGAAATATTCCAGCCCGTGCTCGAGTTTCTGGGCGATGCCATCATCCTTGTTGTCTTTGGCCATGCCCGGAGATTTGCCATTCCGCCGCCTCCGTCAAGCCGACGAAGCGGAGCTCAGACCCCCGCGCTCGCCGCGGCGTCGCCCAGCGGATGGGCGCTCGGGTCGCGCAGGTAGGCGTCGGCCTTCGCCGAGACGATCACGCCGTAATTGATGGTGCCCAGCCAACCCGACATGATGATGCCGACGCTGCCGGCATGATAGAAGCCGCCGACCTGTTCGGGCAGGGCCATCGAGACCTTGAGGCCCTCGAACTTGGTACCGAAGGAGGTGCCGCCGACGTGGCGGACATAGCGGTTCACGGTGCGCGGCGTCGCGGCCTCCGCGTGGTCGACCTTCGAGCGGATGTCCGGGATGAACTTCTCGAGCCCCCTGAAGGATTCCTCGATGACCCGCGCCTTGTTAGCGGCGTAATCCGCTTCGGAGAGATGGGCCCAGTCGTCCCACTTCTGGTTGATCGAGGTGACGATCGCGTAGCGCGGCTGCTTGGTGTGCGGCCGGGTGTCCGGATAGTAGACCGAGTAGGTGCGCGACGTAGTGTGGAAGTCGACGAGCTCGTGGCTGGAGAAAGGCTTGGCCTCGGAGGTGAACACGAGGTCGCCGATATGGGGGATCGTCTCGCCTTCGCGCACGCCCATGTAGACCTGGCAGGAAGAAGTGTTCACGCGCACCTTGCGGGCCTCTTCCAGGAACGAGGATTCGAAGGCTTCCTCGCCGCCCATCTTCAGGACGGTGTCCTTGATGTTGGCGTTGGAGACGACGGTGGCGCAGGCGACCTCGGCCTCCTCGCCGAGACGGGTGCCGCGGAGCTTCACGCCCACGACGCGACGGCGGCCGGCGGCGTCCTTCTCGACGAGGACTTTCTCGACGAGCACGTTGCGACGGATGTCGACCCCGTTGGCCTTCATCTCCGCGGTCATGAGGTTGATCATGATGTCCGTGCCGCCCTGGAAGATGAAGACGCCCTTCGACATGAAGTTCGAAAAGACGATGCCGAAGGTGATCGCCGGGTCGTCGAGAGTGGAACCGTTGGCGTAAGCGATCGGCTCCAGGAGGAGACGCTGGACGTCGGGGCGGCCGGGGAAGAACTGCTCGAAGAGCTGGCGCGTGGTGCGCGGGTCGTTGTCGTAATAGTTCATCTCCCGCAGGTGCGCGAAGAACGCCTCGACGGTCTCCGCGGAGAGCTTGAACTGCTCGATCAAGATGCGGGTGAAGTCGGCGCGGTCGAAGGTCGTGCGGACGTCGAAGTCCGGGTTGATGAAACGGACGTCGCTGAGCTGGTGGATACGGTCCGAGATCTCCTTGGTCCAGTAGCGGCGGGTGGACTTGATCATCCCGTGCGGGAAGCCGTGCAACGAGATGTCGAAGACGTGGCCGCCGGCGCGCTTGAAGAAGGTGGCGAGGCCGCCGAGCTGATAATGATGCTCGAGCAGGAGCACCTTGCGGCCGAATTTCGCGAGATTGTTCGCCGCGGTCATCCCGCCGAGGCCGGCGCCGATGACGACGGCGTCATAGCGAGGGAGGAGATTGTCGAACGGCGAAGGCATTGCGAAAGAAGATGAAGTAGGACTAAGCAGGGGTTAAGGGGAAGTCGAAAGCGGTCAAACCACCCTGCCGCCTATTTCCCGGCGACGCCCAAAGACCAGCCATCCCGCCCCTTGGCCAGGCGGACCTTGCGGCCGAAAAGTTTCGCCAGCGCCGCCGGCTTCAGGACGTCGGCCATCTTGCCGGCGGCGAGGGCGGCCCCGTTCCGCAGCAACAGCGCATGCGTGAAGGTCGGCAGGATCTCCTCGACGTGGTGCGTGACGAACACGATGGCCAAGCCGGGCTTCAGCTTCGGCAGGCGTTTCACCAAGGCGAGGAACTCGGCCCGCGCCACGGGATCGAGGCCGGCGCAGGATTCGTCGAGGATCAGCAAGGCGGGGTCCGAGGCCAGGGCGCGGGCGATGAGCACGCGCTGGCGTTCGCCTTGCGAAAGGTGGCCCCAAGGACGCGCGGCGAGTCCGCCGACCTTGAGCAGCCGCAGCAGCCGGCGGGCGAGCACGAGCGTCGCGGGCTTCGGACGGCGCCAGAGATTGATGAGGCCGTCGACGCCTCCGGCGACGACCGCCAAGGCCGGCTCAGCCGGCTGGATCATCGCGGCGACGGACGGGCCCACGAGTCCGATACGACGTCGCAGCTCGCGCCAGTCGCTACGACCGAACGTCTCGCCGAGGACGGCGAGCGAACCGGAAGTCGGCGCGAAATAACCCGTGAGCGCGGCGAGCAGCGACGACTTGCCGGATCCGTTCGGGCCGAGGATCACCCAGTGCTGGCCAGGCTCCACGCGCCAGCTGAGCCCGCGCAGGATGACCTTGTCCTCCCGCGCGATGCGCAGACGAGAGACTTCGAGCACGGGGACTGGGGCGACGGGACGAGGCACGGCGTATGGCTATGGAGCAAGCGGAGTCCGCTTCCAAGCCGCAACCACGCTTGCCCTCGCCAAGCTTCATCCCTACCCCTTTCGTCATGCGCCGGTACCCCGCCCTGCTCCTGCTCCTCGTATCCGCCCTCGCCGGCGCCGCCGAACCCGCCGCGTCCAAGACCACTCCGCCCGACCTCGCCATCAAGGAAGGCGTCGAGACGCGCATCGCCTGCGACCATAACGGCGGCTACTCGAAGTATTCCGGCATCTACCATTATCGCGTGATGCTACCGAAGGGGTATCACGGCGACGCGACCAAGTCCTGGCCCGCGATCTTCATCGCCTCGCCGGGCGGCAACGCCGCGATGGGCAACATGGCCGACTGGATCAAGAAGCACGGCTATATCGCCATCCTCCTCGACGAATCCAAGAACGGCCCGTGGGATCCGAGCGTCGGCAACTTCCTCGCCGCCAACCAGGACGCCTCCAAACGTTTCCGGATCGGCGAAGGGCGGAAGGTCTGCACCGGCTTCTCGGGCGGCGCCCGGGCGAGCTCGATCTTCGTGAGCATCGGCGACAACTTCGGCGGCGTGATCCTGCAGGGCGCCGGCGTCGGCACGCTCGACAACGGCATCCGCGGGCTCCGCGGCGTGCAGATCCCGGCTATCGCGGTGACCATCGGCAAGAAGGACCCCAACCGCGGCGCGATCGCCGGCATGGTCCGCGAGTCGCAGGACGATCGCTTGCAGGTCTTCGAGTTCGAAGGCGGCCACCAGTGGGCCCCGAAGGACGTCGTCGAGCGGGCCCTCGATTACGTGCACTCGAAGCTGCCGAAGTAAGCGGTCCGTCTTGCCAAGCGGCGGCCAGGCGGGCATCAAGGCGTAACCCCATGCGCTCCGCCCTCGCCTGCCTTTTCCTCGGTCTCGTCGCCTGCTTCGCGGCCGAAGCCCCGCTGAAATTCAACGACCCGAAGCCGCAGATCTATCAGCTTCGGGCGCGCGCCAGCGAGATCGACAAGCGCTGCTTGCCTCACCCGGAGATCGACTTCGTCTTCGAGAAAGGCGGCAAGCCCGCCGACGTCGAGGTCGCCACGGTCGACACGCGCGTCACGCCGCGCGGCCAGCTCGTCATCTGGCTGATGGGCTTCAACCAGGCCCAGGCGGAACTCCTGAACAGCTACGGTCTCCACTATATTCAGGTCAGTTACGCCAACGGCTGGTTCGGCAAACTCAACACCGAGCCCGCGGACGACACCCATCATCTCGGCGACATCCGCCTCGAGGCCACCGCCGGCGTCGACGCGAGCAAGTCGATCGAGATCCCCCTGCCCGACAGCATGCAGGAGCGCGCCTTCCAGTTCGTGAAGCACCTCGCCAAGAAAAACCCGCAGGGCAAGTGGGAGACCTTCCTGACCAAGGACGGCAAATCCCTCGAGTGGGAGAAGGTCATCGTCTCCGGCGCTTCGCACGGCGCGACTTCCTCCGCCCGCTTCGCCCTCCACCAGAAAGTCGGGCGCGTCGTCATGCACTGCGGCCCGCGCGACAATCTCGACGACTGGCAGGCCGGCCCTTCGGCCACGCCCAAGAACCGCTTCTTCGGCTACAGCCACGTGCTGGACGGCGGCTGGACCGCCGACCACTACCAGCGCTCATGGCTGCTCCTGGGGCTGAACCAGTTCGGCCCCATCGTGAACACCGAGTCGGCGAAGGCTCCGTTCGGCCACTCCCGCCGTCTGATCACCGATGCCGCGCTGAAGGGCAACGAGAAGGAGCAGGCCGCCCGCGGCCATGGCTACGTGACGCCGAGCAAGGGCTCGCCCAAGGATGCGAACGGCAAGTTCATCCAGGACGATGTGTGGCGCTACCTTTACACCTCCGACGTCGAAAAGGTCGGCGCGGCCGTCCCCGCCGAAGCCGGCGTGAAGATGGACCAGCGCTCCGAGGCGAAGCCCAAGGCGAAGAAGAAGTAAGCGGCCGCAGGGACGGCTTGCCCTCGGCAGGCTTTCGGCTGTTGGATGGTCGCGTTCACCGTGGCCATCCGCATCGACCTAGTCACCCTCTTCCCGGCCATGGCCGACGGCTTCCTTCAGGAATCCGTCATCGGCAAGGCCATCGACAAGGGTCTGATCCAGTTCAAGGCCCACGACCTGCGCGCCTACTCCAAGGACAAGCACCGCAAGGTAGACGACATGCCCTACGGCGGCGGACCCGGCATGCTCATGTCCTGCCAGCCCCTCTTCGACGCGGTCGACGCGCTGGCCACTCCGGACTGCGAAGTGGTCTACCTTTGCCCGGATGGTGAACAATTGACCAATAAGCTGGCGAAGGAACTAGCCCAAAAGAGCCATCTTATCCTCATTTCGGGTCATTATGAGGGCATCGACCAGCGCTTCCGGGACCGCAAAGTCACCCGAGAGGTCTCGATCGGCGATTATGTGCTCACTAATGGCACTTTGCCCGCCTGCGTCCTGGTCGATTGCCTCGGCCGGCAGCTCCCCGGCGTGCTCGGGGAGGAAAACTCCTTGACGGGGGATAGTTACAACGGCAAGTTGCTCGCCTTTCCGCAGTTCACCCGA